>JAAYHY010000119.1 GCA_012735135.1 Bacillota bacterium
GGAACGGGTCGTGAAGGCCGGCACACTTCATCCCAAACAAGTAAAAGTGCCGGGAATCCTGGTAGATTACCTGGTGGTGGCGACGGATCCGGATAACCATTTCCAGGCGGAAGGAGTGTATTTCGAGCCGGCATTTGCCGGGGATATCAAGATACCTTTAGAAGCCATTGATCCCCTTCCCCTTGATGAACGCAAAATAATCGCCCGGCGGGCCGCCATGGAACTGGAGAAAGATGTCGTAGTGAACCTGGGTGTAGGTATTCCCACCAGCGTTGCCGCCGTGGCTGCCGAAGAAGGAGTAAGCGATTATATGATTATGACTACGGAAGCAGGGGGAATTGGCGGGGTCCCGGCAAGTTTGCCTCATTTCGGTCATTCCTATAATGCCGAAGCTACTATTGAACAGCACTCCCAGTTTGATTTCTATGACGGCGGCGGGATCGATATTGCCTTTCTCGGTCTTGCCCAAACCGATAAAGAAGGAAATGTCAATGTCAGCAAATTCCAAGGCCGGGTGATGGGTTGTGGCGGTTTTGTCAATATCACCCAATGCTCTAAAAAAGTTGTTTACTGTGGCACTTTTACGGCAAAAGGGTTGAAAGTGGAAGCACGGGACGGGCAATTAGTCATTCTCGAAGAAGGTAAGAACAAAAAGTTTATCGACCGGGTGGAACAGATTACCTTTAGCGGCAAATATGCGCAAAAAACCAACCAGTCAGTTCTATATATCACCGAACGGGCCGTCTTTACCCTGGAAGACGGGCAGATGACATTGATTGAAATTGCTCCGGGCATTGATCTGGAAAAAGATGTGCTGGCTTTAATGGACTTCCGGCCCCGGATTTCGCCGGATTTAAAACCGATGCCGAAGGAGATTTTTGAACCGGAGTGGGGACTCCTTAAGCAGATTATTGATGAAAAGATGTGTGAGAAGTGAATCTGGTCACTGTTTTAGAAGACAATGCACGGCTCTTTGCTGAATCCACTGCGTTGATTGACAGCTCGGCGGGTCAGACTATTACTTACCGAGAGTTGTTAAATCGCGTCAATGCTGTGGCAGCCGGTCTGGCCTCCCTGGGGGTCAAAAAAGGTGATCGGGTTGCCTTATATTTACCTAACGGCAGTGAGTTCATTATTTCCTTTTTCGCCGTTCTTAAGCTGGGAGCCATAGCTGTGCCATTTAATATTCAATTAAAACAATATGAGATAGAACAGCTAATCAAGCATTCTCAACCGAAAGTGATGATTGGGCGCCAGGAGGAAACGGATGCGGAAGTAATTCCTGTTTTGCAGGGCCTTCCCTCTGAACCAAAGATAGTGAAAGTGGGTTCAAAGACAGGCAGTGGGGAAATAGGTTTTGCTGATTTGTTGGACCAAGAACCCCTATCCGGCACCGCTTGCCCGGCTGATGATGAATATGCAGCTATTTACTATACATCGGGAACTACCGGAGTGATGAAAGGTGCACTCCTTACCCATCATAACCTGGCAGCGGTGGCCAAAATCAACGGTCATTATCTACTCGGACTGAACGACCAGGATCGGGTTTTAGGAGTATCCCCGTATAGCCATGTGTATTTTTTACAGGTTGTGCTGGGGCCGTTATCTGTGGGTGCTGCGGTGGTTACTTTAGAGCGACCTTCGCCTATATTAGCTCTTGAAGCGATTGAAAAATACCGGGTAACTCATGTGTCCACCGTACCTACCATGTTTAGGTATTTATTGAGGCATTATCAAGATAAAAAATATGACGTGGAATCTTGGCGGATTGCCGGTTCGGCAGCGACCAACGTTCCTCTAAGTTTGGTCAATGAAGTCAAGGAAACGTTCCAGGTAGATTTCTTCGACACTTACGGTTGTACGGAAACCAGCTCTACCATCACCTATACCAGATTGCGCCATTATCAACCGGGTTCCGTAGGCTTACCGGCTCATGGGGTAAATGTTAAATTTGTTGACGATGACGCACAGGAAGTTCCTGTGGGGCAGATAGGGGAGATTATAGTCAAAAGCCCGGGAGTATTTGCCGGTTATTGGCGGGATCCGGATAAGACCAGGGAGAGCTTTACAGCTGATGGCTGGTTTAAGACCGGGGATTTAGGCTATCAGGATGAACAAGGCTATATCTACATTGTAGGGCGCAAAAAGGATGTGGTTGTGTCCGGCGGATATAATATCTATCCCTGGGAAGTAGAGCGTCTACTATTGTCTCATCCGCAGGTGGCGGAGGCGGCGGTAA
>JAAYHY010000120.1 GCA_012735135.1 Bacillota bacterium
ATTAGCACGGGTTGTAACTACAGATATTCTATTTTTACTACGTCTCCGATCGTGGAAACCCTTGTTATTCTTGACTCGTGGATTTTAAAATGAGCCATTTGTGCCTATTTACTGTTCAACGCCAGTAAGAGAGATTATGCATCCTTCCGTAACTTCACCACAAAAAAAAATAAGCCCCGTTATTGACGGAGCCCAGCCAAACAATTTATTACCTGTCGATATGACAGCTACAGTTTAATTCAGAAAAACAAAAGACCTTTTTCCTTTATCCTAAAAGTTCTTCCTCGCTTACCAAGTGTAGCCCAACGACAACAAGAGCTTAGGAGAGAAACCGCCAAACTCAGCATACCCCTCCAACTTGCCAAAGGTCATCCCGACACCGGCGCCGGCTTCAACCGTAAACCCATGTTTATAAATCCACTTAAAACCAGCCAAAGCACTCACATCAAACGCAGTAGTACTTACACCGGGTGCCTTTACAAAACTGACTCCGGCCGTCCCTTGAGCGAAGAAACCGGAAAAATCCTCCTCCCCCAAATAGGAACGATACCCGCCGCCAATACCCAAACCACTTATCTTGTTCCCCAGAAGTTCGTAACTTATGTAATTACCTGCAACCAGAAAACTGTTTTGGTTGCCTAATGATTTTTCATAAACTCCATTTAACATGCCCAGTAATAAACCGAAGGGATTAACCGTAACCGTTTGATCATCAGCAGCCATCGAAATGTTTGCAAATAAAAGGATGAAGACCAGTGCTACAACAAGAACGCTAATCTTTTTCAAAAAAATTCCTCCCTAAAATTCGTTAACTTAATTGTAGCTTTACTGAATGATTTTGTCAATATTTGTCAAAAAATATCTGTGTTTTGGAGTGAAAAAATTATCCCCGCCTTTATTTTTGATCTTCTTCCCCGGCCATATTTGGCAAATCCAAACTTTCCCGGTATTCACTGGGGGTTTGGTTGGTCAGTTTTTTAAAACAGCTGCTGAAATAATAAGGATCATTATAACCGACGGCGGATGCAATCTCATAAATACGCAGTTCGGTATGTTTCAACAGTTCCTTGGCCTTGGCAATCCGGCATTCGGTCAAATAATCGGTGAATTTCTTCCCGGTACGCTCGGCAAAGAGAAGGCTGAGGTAACCGGGGCTGATCTTATATTTTTCCGCCAGCGCCGAGAGGGTAATTTCGGCGGCGTAATTTTCCTCAAGATAACGGCGGATTTCATCCACCCGCAACTGGTTGATGGAATCCCGCTTTTCGCTGGCCACCTGATTAATCCGGGCATACAGGTCTTTAAAGAACTCCTCCAACTGGTCCAGACTCTGACTTCGATTGATGGAACTCAAAGGAGGATCACCATCAGCGAAAAAGGCGCTCAAATCATAACCTAATTCGTTCAAAGTGGCACAGGTTAAAAGAAGCAAGTTGGCGGCGATAATCCGGATTGTTTCCGGACTTAAACCGGAAGTCCGTACCTCGGCGAAGAGCTGTTCCAAAGCGCCGAGGGCTTCTTTATAAGCCCCAATCCTTAAGTGATCAAAGATTCGGTTATGGTAAAGCTGATAAAAACTCTTATGATAACCGGGATGGTCGAGATTGAGATCCCTGATGGCATAAACGCGGTTTAAACCGTAGACATAACGGTATTGCAAAGCGACACAGGCTTCCTTGTAGGCAACGGATAGATCGGCTAATTTTCGATAGCAGTTGCTCACCCCAAAAGTAACGTCTCGATTAAAATATAATCTTATTTTTGCCAGATATTCCTCCAGACAGAGTGGGAAGTTCTGGTCGGGATCAAAGGCAATCACCACAATTTGATGGTGGTAATAGTTGAGAAACAGACAAGGATAGGAAGAAGCCTTGAACACACCCCCGACATACTCGTAAAACTGGAGATCCAATAGATATTTATCCTCTTCCTTCACCGTCTGCCCGGCCGGATCATGCAACTCCATCACTACCACTTGAAAAGGGCGCCTTTCGTATTCGGCTAATTTTAAAAACTGTAACCGGGCATTAAAATCCGCCGCCATCCCTTTGCCATGCAGCAGATCGGTGAGAAATTTCTCTCTGAGGACCGGCATGTTATTGTTGATCTGAGCCCGGAGGGCTGTCAGCTCCAACTCTTTCGCCCGTTCCTTCTTGATCTCCGTCTGCAAGCGTAAAGCCACCTCCAGTAAGCGCTTGGTGGCAAAAGGTTTTAATAAGTATTCGGAGACGGCCAGATTGATTGACTCCCGGGCGTATTCAAACTCGGCAAAACCGGAAATAACAATGATTTTCATCGGGTAATTGCGCTTTTTAACCTCTTTAATCAGTTCAATTCCATTCATTACCGGCATCTGGATATCGGTGACCATAAGATCTATCGCGTTCTGTTCCAGAAGGTTTAAAGCCTCCACTCCGTTGCTTGCCCCCAAAACCGGATCGAAACCATAATCCCGCCAGGCTACATTCGACATTAATTTTCTTTTAATCGCTTCTTCGTCTTCCACGATTAAGAGCCCAAACACGCTCCAACCCCCTTCCCCGTTACTCGGCTTAACCCATATCTCCTGCTAAACCCGGTCATGACTGGATTCGGCAATAGATTCTCCCTTGATTAACGGTAGACGGAGGACAACCTTCGTCCCTTTTCCCGGCTCCGAGGAGAGCCATAATCCATATCCCTTACCGAAGGCGAGGACAATCCGTTCATGGACATTCCGCAAGCCAAAACCGCCCTTGCCTTGGTTGAGCGGTTTACCACCTTGCAGGCAATCATTGATTGCAGCCACTTGGTCCTTGGGAATCCCCGGGCCATTATCGATCACTTCAAAACAGATGGTTCCTTCCACCGCATAACCCCTAATCATAATTAAGCCATCATTCCTTGCCGAGGAGCGCACACCATGATAAATAGCATTTTCCACCAGTGGCTGGAGTAATAACTTTAAGGTCTTATATTGAGTAATCCCTTCGTCGACCTCGATCCGGTAATCATACTTATCGCCATGGCGGAATCTTTGGATATAAAGATAGTTCCGGACGTGTTCAACCTCTTCCTTAATTCTGATTAGCTCCTCCCCTTGGCTCAGACTGATCCGGAAGAAAGCGCCGAGGGCCTCCACCATCTTGATGACGTCTTCGTTTTGATCCGTTTCCAGGAGACCAATGATTACTTCGAGGGTGTTATAGATAAAATGGGGTTTGATCTGCTCCTGGAGCGCCCGCATCTCAATTTGCCGGAGTTTCTTTTGCTCTTGCACGCTTTGACGCATTAACTGGCGGATCTGGGTAAGCATCTGGTTAAAAGTTCGGCCTAATTGGCCAATTTCATCATCAGTGCGTACCGCGACAAAGGTATTAAGATCTTCGGCTGCAGCCCGCATGGAGGATTGCAACTCTTTCAACGGCTTGGTCAAGTAGCCGGCCAACAAGAGGACGACCAGGACCACGGTGATGATGGAACCGCCGATTAAAGCAAAGGAGATCCGCGCCACCTTTGTCATTTCCGAAACCAACTCCGCCCGGTCGGAGATCCCAACAATACTCCAATTCGCCGGAGTCAGGGGTTTTCCCATGATCACCCGGTTGCCATGGGTGTAGTAGCCGCTCCGCCAGGATTCGCCTACCGGATTACCAAGGAGCAGGCCAACGGATTTACCGACCAGATCCTCCTGGGGATGAAAGATAATCTGACCATTTTGGTCCACAATTGTAACATAACCACTTTTCCCTAAACGGATATCCCGGCAGATCCGCGCCAGCAGGTCAAGTTCCACATCGATACTCATAATTCCTAAAAAATTGTCATAATCCCCATAAATGGCGCAACCCACAGAGAAAACTTTCCCGCCCAGCCAATCCTCATGGGGACCGTAAAAAGCGATGGCGTCATCTTGGGGCGTCCGGTTAGCCAAAATTTGGAATAGTTCGTTTTGGGTTAAATCCACTTGGCTGACCCCGTAACAACCGATCTTTACCCCTTTTAGGTTTGTGATGGCGACCTCCCGTAGATCGGTTTTGTATTTCTTGATGTTATTTAAATTTTCCCATAAGCGATAGGTATATTTTTGGTTCCCTTCAATATCATCGATCAGACTCAGTTTAAGGAATTGCAAAATATAATAATCATTCCGTAAATCAAGAATTCGCCCCAGATCGCTAAGGTAGATTTGGAGGTTACGTTCCACCCGGTTAATAACTGTTTCCGTATAATTACGGACATTCTGTTGAAGAATCTCAAGATAAGTATAGTAGGAGAGAATAGCCAGTAAGATAAGGGGGATAAGGCTCAAAACCATAAAAGAAAGGATCAATTTTGTCCGCAGTGAGCGTAAGCGGGAGAAATTAGGCAGTAATTTGCGGAGCACAGATACGATTTTCCTCATTTTATATCCCACGGTTTCTTTGTTTGAAGTAATTTCCCGAAGTTTTCTTGATCGGCCAATTCCAATCCTGTATCAAGATAAGTGGAAGGGAGCGGTAACTCTTTAATGGCGCAGACTAAATAATTAACGACAAATTCCCCCATTTTCCGGTAATCCTGTCCAACCAAAGCCTGGGCAAAACCGCGCTGCGCAGCTTGGAGCACCGGATAAAAAGTGTCCATCGACACCGCAATCCCACCATTACGACACCACTGATTGTAAATGGGCATCGCTTCCGGAGGACCCAAGAAAGCCCAGCCCCCGGCGAAAAAGAAAGCATCGGTCTCCGGGTGCTTTTTAAGATAGGCTTCCACATTTTTCGCGGCTGTCGTCGTATCCTCGTTGCAAGTGAGCACCGCTTGATAATTTAAGTTGATCCGGCCGGCGGTCGCCTCTTTAAAGCCACGAATCCGTTCTTTAAGGTTATGGGCGTTTAACCCTCCGGTCAGAATCACTGTATTTAATTGGCGGTCGGTCCAACCCCTTTCATTAACAATCTTCACCATCGCCCGACCACACTCAACACCGGCTTTATAATTATCTGTGCCGCAATAAAATAAACGGTTACTTTGCGGGGCATCGGAGCCAAAGGTCGCCACTTTTATTCCGGCTGCAACCGCTTTATCAATGACTTCATTTAGTCGATCTTCATCACTACAACAGACTGCGATCCCATCCACTTTTCGGCGGATTAAACCTTCAATAATCCGAATCTGGGTATCCACATCCACTTTGAAGGGGCCAACCCACTCGAGAACCACATTTTGTTGCCGCGCCGCCAATTCCGCTGCTTCTTTAACCTCCACATACATTGGGTTATCGAGGGATTTTGGCACGATCGAAATGATAATCGGCCGCGTCCGGACGGGTAAATCCATCCGGGCAGAATTGGACAGGAGAAAACTTAAGGCGATAATTGATAAAAATAGGCATACGCGTTTTGGTATCCTCCGGAGTTTCATCAAGACCAACTCCCTATCCTTCAGCTTTACCCCATTACGACGTTTCCTCCACTAGTTCTCTCGCCGCTGGTAGGAATGATTGCCTAGAACCATAAATGTTTATCAATTAATGATGTTACATAAAACGAAAACCCAACCGCAATCGCCGCAAACACCACCCCTAAGATCAAAATGGTAACGCCTAACATTTGGACGTCGGCATATAAATAGGAAGTGGGCGCAAGGCTCAAAAGATGCCAGCCACTTTTACCGCCAATCCCCGTTTTACTTCCGATTGTTTTAAAGGTAACCAAGGTTTCGCGGTGGTTTACTTCCGTGATAAAACTCCCTTGGTTGATTTCACTTCCATAATCCCGGTTCGAAACCAGGCTAAAGATTTCATCTAAGGGTTTCGTCTCTTTGATAATATCCGAAAAGCTCTTGCCAATATCCTCCTTAAATGGAGTGGAGACAATCTCGCCTTCATTATTAATAACCAAAGCATAACTTTGGATTTCCGCCAATGAAATATATAAACGGTTATAAATATTTAAATTAACCAAACGGTCAATGTTTTCTTCATCGACAATAATTGCTAAAATTCCTAAAGATTCTCCGGTTGCCATGTCTTTAAGATGCCTGCCAAGCAGCACAAAATGGCTCCGGTTTAATTTAATCGCCGAAGACCAGACAATGGCGCCACCGGCAATCATGATATTGCGATAAGCGTTATGTTCTTTAAAGTTTTTGGTTAAGCTTAAAAATTCATCATAATATTCTTTGGTGATAATCACCGACCGATCCACATCAGGGTCGCAAATAAACATAAAGCCAAAAATATCCGGATTACTAATCATGTATTCCTTAAAATAGAATTCCACTTCTCTTTTGGCCAGAAGAAATTGGTCTTCATCTTTAGCTTCAACCAATGTGGCCAAGGTGCTGTTAAAACCCTTGTTGATAAAAAGCCGAACAGATATATTTTCAAACTCGGCCAGTTTGTTCTGGATATTGGCAACCGATTGCACCAATTCGGCTTGGGAATATTGGGTTATTTTTTTGGCAATGGCCGTCCGGGATTTATTATATGCCAAGAAACCGATGATCAGGATTGGCGCTACCGAGACCAACAAGAAAAAACAGATCAACCGGTTGCGGATTAACCCATTAGTTTTTTTCCTTTTAATTTTCCTCGCCAGGTTCTCTCCTTCTGGTTGTGAAACATCTTTTTGTAAGTCGAATACCATTGTATTGTTCCTCCCAAACGCATGTCATTGTAACCTTGATGAAATGAGGAAATTGCCTAATTCTTCTCCTGTCGTGACCGGCAATTACCCGGCCGGAAACAAATGATTTTCTCCATATGCTTTGCGTTTCTTGGCAATTAGAGGAGCAAGGGCTTGTAGCTTAAACTTAATTCATTAAATTAGGCAACTCCTGGAAAGCCGAATGTTACAATTCTTTAGTCAATAGGGTCAATAGTATTAGAGACTGAGCGGCGGCCATCCCACGAAAATCCTACCCATGACTTTAGCTCCTCAAGACCATTAATAACCCGGATTCGTATGGCCATGGTAGCCAGGGGAAACCGGAAAAGCGGGCAATTGGGTTTCCCCTGGTCGAAATTGATTCCTGGAAATAAACAAGGAGTTAATTATAAAGCGATAAAGATCTTACCTTACAGTCAAGGAACATCTGGTTTTAACAGTTAATACCGGCGGATCGGAAGAAACTCTTTGGCAACTTCCTGCGGAAACACTTCTTCATCAACAACAACACGTTTCGGCACCGGTTTGCCAGCGACGATCTCCTCCACCGCGTCAAAGAATTGCCGCCCGATCAAGGGATTACATTCGACCGTACAATTGAGTTTACCTTCGATCATGGCCTCAAAGGCAGCCCGGATCGCATCCACCGAAACAATGATTATATCGGTCCCCGGTCTCAATCCGTAGGCTTCAATCGCTTGTATCGCCCCGATCGCCATATCATCATTATGCGAAAACAAGGCGTCTATATTTCTGCCTTCCGCTTCCAGGAATTCTTCCATCACTTCTTTCCCCATTGAGCGGGTAAAATCCCCCGCTTTAGACCGGATGATCTTCATCTCGGGATACTGAGCAATTATTTCCTCAAACCCTTTTTTCCGGTCAATTGTCGGGGCGGAACCAATGGTCCCCTGTAACTCAACAATATTCGCCTTTCCTTTCATCTTCTCCGCCAACCAGCGGGCAGCCTTTCGTCCTTCCTCTACAAAATCGGACCCGATTAAAGTTACCCAAAGGGAATCATCTTGACAGTCCACACCCCGGTCCACAAGGATCACTGGGATCTTAGCCCGTTTCGCCTCCCTTAAAACCTCATCCCAACCGGTGGTGACGACTGGGGAAAAACCAATCACATCCACTTTATCCGCAATAAAAGAACGGATTGCTTTAATTTGATTCTCCTGTTGCTGTTGGCAATCGACAAATTTAAGTTCAATCCCGCGTTTCTTCGCCTCGGCGATTATTGATTCGCTGTTGGCGATCCGCCAAGCACTTTCCGCTCCTACCTGGGCAAACCCGACGACGATTCTTTTGCGGCCGGCGTCAATTCGACACCCAAGGGCTAGCGTAAAAGCTAGAAGCAACAATAAAACCAGTTTCTTCTTAGACATACTTATCCCTCCTTAGATGGTTCCGGCCATTCCCCGCAACCCTGCCGTTAAAATCTTGGTCCACAATGGCCGTTTGTTCTTCGTCGTTGCCGATACTTTAATTATTATTAATTTCGATAAAGATTGGACTCACCCTCCCTTTTCCCCAAAAAGATAGGAGAGCAAGTTTATCCCTAAAGGCCGTCAACTTTCGTCTTGAAAGCATTGCCGCCTGAGGAGGGATTTACGAATAATACCACTAAACTATAGGAAAAGGTACTTAGCCTGCGGTTAACAGTCCGGGTTTCATCTTTTTTACCTCCTATCAACCTTTTATTCATATTTATTATGGTAAAGATTGAACCCCAATTTGAATGGAGATCTTTTTATTTTCCTTTAATATTTTTTGTGGCAAGAATCAGGCCAGTTATAAGCAGAAAAACAACACCCGGCAAAAAAAGAAGAGAGGCCATCCTATCTTCCTCTCTATTTCTCCAAGTTTATGCCTAATTAGAATCATTTATAAAGCCCCTCTGTTTTGCCTCGCTCTCCTGCTTCGCTTAGCGAAGAGCCCTTCCCCGGTTTATAAATCATCGACCGGCGCTTCATGTTCTACCCAGTTCTCTTCGCTATCCCGCAAAAACTGATTAGGCCAGTCCACTTCTTCTTCCGTCACCCCGGCAAAGGAGAGCACCTGGCCGCATAAATCTTCAACCAATTCCGCTGCGGGCGCCGTGAGGAGCCGGTCCAAAGTTGCATCGAACTGTCGCGGCTTCTCCGGGGCTTGCGCAACCACCCGCAACAGCCATTTATGGTAGGGGTATAGCATCCGGTTTTCATTTAAAACCAGGCGGCAAGCGAAAAGGACAATTTTTTGGATAGACAAATACAACAGGTACCGGTTTTCTTTTTCCACCGCCTGACTATAATACCATTTCCAAGCCAGCAGTTGGGCGGCAAACCTTCGCCTTCTGTTCTCTTGCTCCGCCACCGGAAAGCGGGTTATTTCCGCCAGAAGCTTGTCCAAGCCGGCATAACGGGAGAAGAGAATCTTATTATCCTGGTAGGCATAACGGGCCGGGTCGCTTCCCCGGGCCGCGACCAACCGCAAGACCGCAATACTGACCACTTTACAATCGATGTACCCGCCCGGATAATCGCAAAGATCCCATAAGCTAAAGGCCAATTTCCGTCCGCCTCTCCGTTTTTCGTATTCAGCCTCG
>JAAYHY010000014.1 GCA_012735135.1 Bacillota bacterium
AGGTAAATCCCGGTCAGATGCAATTTGGTGTCCCGGTTGGAGGAGTAATACTCGATATTGGTTCCGGTATAGAAATTGCCGAAGAGACGGAACTTGAGCCCGGTGGCGATGTTCTTTTCGGTCGCATACAACTGGAGAAACCCGCCGGTGTAGTTGGCTTTGTCTTTATTATCGCAATTTTCGCAGGCGGAGGCAGGGGCCGGCGTCAGGCATAAGAAAAGGAAGGCCACTAAAACAAGGAGAGGGATCCACGGTTGTTTTTTCATGGGTTCATCCTCCTTAGAAGTCGATCTTCAAACCGAAACGGGTACGAGGAGACATATTGATCTCCCAGGGATAGACCAGTTCGTAGAAGAGGAAGAAGAAATTGGCGCCTACTACAATATAGGGGCACTGAAACCCCTGTTCGGTGGAGAATTGAGCCCCGCCTCCCCCGTAAAAGGAAAGGAAACGGGAGTCATAGGGGAATAAATAGACCGCTCCAAGCTGTAATGTTAAATCCCGCTCCCGGTAGGAGTATTCTATATTCCCGGTGGCGTAAACATCGGCGCCGAGACGAAATTTTAAGCCCGGAGTCAACATCTTTTCATAACAATATAGGTTCAAGATCGCCGCCGGCGGAGAGGCTGGAGGACGGTGGGATTTTAGCTCATCCACCAGTGTTTCGTCTTTTTTAGGGGTCTCCTTTGGAAAAAAGGAGCGTTCCCCTCTGGCCAGCAGATATATGGACCCGCTAACCGAGGAAGCGGTGACTTGCACATTGGCATCTTGCTCCTGAAGGGTGAAGAATTTGGCTTTATTTGAGTACTTTCCTGGAAAATCCGCCTCGATTCTTCCGGTTTTCGTATTGATTTCCCCCGCGATCTTGGCATCCTCCGGAAAGAAAAACCGGATGCTCCCTGAGACCGTTTCGGCCGAAAGGATAGTTTGTTCGGTGACGGCTTCCCAAGAGGCGGAGAGATTACCACTTACCGTGGAGGCGTTGATCGTTCCGCCATGCAGACCATGCATTTTAATCTCGCCGGAAATGTTATGTAATTTGCCTTTCTCGACCGGTCCGGTGATCTGGATGTCACCGCTGGCGGAATGGGCTTCGACTGAAGCTGCCGGCTCTATAAATTCAGCCCGGATATCTCCGGATGCGGTATGGGCGGCAAAGCTTAGGACTGTTCCGGAAAAGGAGATGTTGCCGGAGGCGGTGGAAACGGTGATGGTTTCGGCGTAAACCTCATGGAAGGAACAGTTTCCGGAGGCAGTCTTGATTTCCAAGTTGGTTTCGGACGGGACGGTGAGTTTTATCGTGCCCGATAAACGCAGCGGACCAAGAAAATTCAGGTATTTATCGTGGGTGGCACGAATCCGGATTAGATCCTCCTTTGCGGTGAAGACCGGTGTATACTCGTCGATTAAGCGCTGGACGTTTTGTTTGGAAGGGGCTGTGATCTCCATCCTCACTTCAACTTCAACGTCAGGCCCGGAGGAGAATTTTACCTCCACATTATGGAAGGCTGCTTCCACCACTACTAAACCGCCCGGGGCGATGGGAAAAGACTCCCAGGAATAATAGGAATCGGTAGCGGCCAGCGCAGCCTTTGACGGGCAGATTAATACGAACAAAAACAGGCATAGCATGCCGGTAAAGATCGGGAAAGCGGGATGTCGCATATATATCCTCCTTTAAAAGTTTAGTGATGGTTATAATGTAAAGCCAAGTTAATTGGCTTATGGTTTCAGGTAGGCGAAGGATTAGAATCTGATACTAAAACCTGAGCGGAATTGCGGTTCTACCTCGTAGCCAAGGGGATATACGGATTCAGCAAAGAGGAAGAGATAGTTGACACCAAGTAAGAGATAGGAATTATGTTGGCCTTGGTTACGGGTATACTGCCACCCCCCTCCGCCGTAGAAATAAAGGTTAACCGGGATACACCGAAAGAGCCATTCTTCTTTCGGCAGCACGTAGACCAGGCCTAAACTAAGGGTTAAATCGGTGGCCTCCCGGTTAAAATCAAGATTAACCGTGGCGTAGACCGGGGTGAAAAGGCGTTGCTTCAGTCCCATACAGAAAGATTCATCAACCCAATATATATTTAAAAAACTTGACGGTAAAATATGGACATCTTTCGGGAAATCAGCGGCCGCGACCGGCGTTTTTCCGGCGGCGACTAAAAAGATGAGGAATAAAGCGGATAAAAGAAATTTTCTCATTCTGACCCTCCCCAAATGTAGTGTTATGTTCTCTTTCTTTTTTAGTCGGCTATGAGAGGTATTTTACAAATACTTCTCCTTATTCCGAAATAACCCTTTTTCAGATTGTTGCTTGGCGGTTAAATTAGGAATTGTCCAGGGAAGGCTGTTGATGGTGGGAAAGGACGGTGCATTCTTCCGCCTAATTGGCGGAAGGAGGGAATGAGGATACAAATTATTGTATTAATATACATCTAGTCTTTACATGTATACACAATATTTTCCTTGACACTGTTGATCCAACCTGATATAATCGGTGGAAATAATATCAGAATTGTTGTTATGAAAATGCGATGAAGGAGCCTGGTATTCCGGTTAAATTCTTCCAGAGAGCTGATGGTTGGTGAAAATCAGCAGAATTTCGGAATACTTCTCTCTCCTCAGCAGATCTTCCGAACAGAAATGCATTGGCTGACAGTAGTTTTCGCCCGCGCGCATGAAGGACGGGAGCTTTTTTTAAAGTAGGCGCCCAAGCTGGTTAAGAACAGCGCTGAAGTGGTAAAGATACGAAGCCGGGTGAGTTGACGAGCGGCAAAGGCATATTCTAAGTAAGAAGAGACGGAAAGCCCCGTTAGAGGCGAAGGTTTGTTCGAACCTCGTGAGGTCTTTATCGTAAGATAAAGACGAATCAGGGTGGTAACACGTGGAGAACCCTCGTCCCTGTCGCTGTTTGACGGCGATGGACGGGGGTTTTTTAGCACCTTTTGAGACCGGTTTATCCTTGGCAAAAAGGCAAGGCAGGCGGAGAACCGGCCCCGGCCGGGTAAATCCGGGTGTAAGGATCATGACGGGGACGGCGATGGACCGGTAGATAAAATCCCCCCATACCAATGCCCGGTTGCTGAATTTGTGCTAACCCATAACTGTTAAATCGTAGTAAAAATGTAAATATACGCTAAATCCGCAGTGAAAGAAGGGAGTGGCAGTCATGAACAGGCATGTCCTTTCGGTGCTGGTTGAAGACCAATCCGGTGTGCTTAGCCGTGTAGCCGGCTTATTTAGCCGTCGGGGTTACAACATTGACAGCTTGTCGGTGGGGAAGACGGAAGAACCCGGGATTTCCCGGATGACGATCGTCGTCTGGGGTGATGACCAGATCCTGGAGCAGATTAAGAAGCAACTCAACAAGCTGATCAACGTGCTCAAAGTGGTGGAACTGGACCCGGAGCACTCCGTCTTTCGGGAACTGGCTCTCATTAAGGTGAAAACCGATCTGACGACGCGGGCTTCGGTTATTGAGGTGGTAAGTATTTTCCGGGCCAACATCGTCGATGTCTCGCCCGACTCCCTGACGGTGGAGATGACCGGGGATGAATCGAAAATCGAAGCCTTTATCAACCTAATGAATTCGTACGGTCTGATTGAGATTGTCCGGACCGGACTGACGGCAATCCAGCGCGGACATCAAGCGCTACATGAACAAGAACTAGAAAATACGGAGGAGGTCTAAAAATGGCGAGGATGTATTATGAGAAGGATTGTAAACCGGAGGTTTTAAAGGGGAAAACGGTAGCGGTGATCGGCTACGGCAGTCAAGGCCACGCCCATGCCTTGAACCTGCATGATTCGGGGGTTGATGTCGTCGTCGGTCTGTATGAAGGCAGTAAATCCTGGAAAGCCGCGGAAGAAGCCGGGCTTAAGGTAGCGACCGCCTTTGAGGCGGCAAAACAAGCCGACATTATTATGATCCTAGTGAACGATGAAAAGCAACCCCAAATCTACGCAGAAAGTATTGCCCCCAATCTGAAGCCGGGGAAGAGTCTGGCGTTTGCCCATGGCTTCAACATCCATTACGGTCAGATTATTCCGCCGGCAGAGGTTAATGTCTTCATGGTCGCACCGAAGGGACCCGGACATACGGTCAGAAGCCAATTTTTGGAAGGAAGAGGGGTACCTTGTCTGGTTGCGGTGCACCAGGATGCGACGGGCGACACCATGGAGATTGCCCTGGCTTACGCGGCCGGGATCGGCGGCGCCCGGGCCGGGATCCTGGAGACGACCTTCAAGGAAGAGACCGAGACCGATCTCTTTGGCGAGCAGGCGGTGCTCTGCGGCGGCATCTGTGAGCTGATGAAAGCGGGCTTTGAAACACTGGTGGAGGCCGGTTACCAGCCGGAAAGCGCTTATTTTGAATGCGTCCATGAGATGAAACTCATTGTCGACCTGATCAATCAGGGCGGATTAAGTTTCATGCGTTATTCCATCTCCGATACGGCCGAATACGGCGATTATACCACCGGACAACGGATTATCACCGAAGAAACCCGGAAAGAGATGAAAAAGATCCTCCGCGAGGTCCAGGACGGCACCTTTGCCCGGAATTGGCTCTTGGAAAATAAGGTCAATCGTCCGTACTTCAACGCCCGCCGCCGGATGGAACAGGAAAGCCAGATCGAACAGGTTGGTAAAGAACTGAGAAAGATGATGAGCTGGAATAAGTGATTATATTAAGCGCTGCCCCTTCTGTTGCCCATTATCATTGAAAAGAACAACAAGCGCTTGTTTCAGCGGAAAGGAGTACCATGGCAAGACGTGTGTATATTTTTGACACAACCTTAAGAGACGGGGAACAATCCCCCGGTTGCAGTATGAATATTCAGGAAAAGTTGGAAATGGCAAAGCAACTGGAACGTCTTAAAGTTGATGTCATTGAAGCCGGCTTTGCCATCGCTTCACCCGGGGATTTCCAGGCGGTGAAAGCCATCGCCGAAACGATCAAGGACTGTGCGGTGGCCAGTCTATCCCGGGCTAATGAGCAGGACATCGACCGGTCGGCCGAAGCCCTTAAAAACGCGGTAAATCCGGTGATTCATACCTTCATCGCCACTTCGGAGATTCATATGAAGCATAAGTTAAAAATGACACCCGATGAGGTTTTGGCCCGGACTAAAGCGATGGTGGCCTACGCCAGAAAGTACTGTTCCAACGTGGAGTTTTCCGCGGAGGATGCGACCAGGAGCAACCCGGAATTTCTCTGCCGGGTCTTTGAAACGGCTATTGCGGCGGGAGCCACCGTGATCAATGTCCCGGATACGGTCGGCTATACCACTCCTGAGGAATTTGCCCGGCTCATCCAGTACCTTCGGGAGAAGGTGGCCGATATTGACAAGGTAATCCTTTCGGTCCATTGCCATAATGATCTGGGCATGGCCGTCGCCAATTCCCTGGCGGCGGTAAAGGCCGGGGTTGATCAGGTGGAGTGCACGATCAACGGGATCGGGGAACGGGCGGGCAATGCCGCCCTGGAAGAGATCGTGATGGCCTTGAAGACCAGGAACGCCCTTTACGATGTGGACTTGAAGGTGGATACCACCCAGATTTACCGTTCCTCCAAACTGCTGAGTAATATCACCGGGGTCGGAGTCCAGCCCAACAAGGCGATTGTGGGGGCCAACGCCTTCGCCCATGAAGCCGGGATTCACCAGCATGGCGTCCTGGCCGACCGGAGCACCTACGAGATTATGACTCCGGAATCGATCGGGTTAAAGAAGAACACGATGGTTCTGGGGAAACACTCCGGCCGTCATGCCTTTGAAGAGCATCTGAAAACGATGGGTTACAAGCTGACCAAGGAAGAGCTGGATGCGGCTTTCGCCAAATTCAAGGAGTTGGCTGACCGGAAAAAGGTGGTCCAAGACGCCGACCTGGAGGTTTTGGTCTCCCAGAAACAAGTGGAGATCCCCGCTGTTTACCAACTGGATCGCTTTGTGATTAATACCGGCAATACCATTACCGCGACGGCGGCGGTCCGGTTGCGTAAGGATAATGGCCCTTCCGAGCTGATTGAGGAGGTGGCCACGGGTGACGGGCCGGTTTATGCCGCTTTTAAAGCCATCGAAAAGATTGTGGGCCATTCCTTTGTCCTGGAGGATTACAAAGTGAATTCGGTCACCGAAGGCCAGGATGCCCAGGGCGAAGCCTATGTACGGATCCGGAGAAACGGCCGGATTTTTACGGGGAAAGGGGTCAGCACCGATATCTTTGAGGCCAGTGTCCTCTCGTATATTAACGCCATTAATAAGATGATCTATGAAGAAAAACTGGAAGCGCAGGTCTAAAGCTGTTGTAAGGGGATGATGCTTTTGCGGCCAAGAGTTGACATCTTAGATTCCACTCTCCGGGATGGAGCCCAGGCCGAGGGGATCTCCTTTTCGGTCGAGGATAAACTGAAAATTGTCGAAGCCTTGGATAATCTGGGCGTTGCTTATATTGAGGCCGGCAATCCCGGTTCCAACCCGAAAGATATGGAGTTTTTCGCCCGGATGCGGAATATTCCGTTACAAAAGGCGAAACTGGTGGCCTTTGGCAGTACCCGCCGCCGGGAGACCCCTGTGGCCCAGGATAAAAACATCGCCGCCCTTCTGAGCGCGGAGGCACCGGTGGTGTCGATCTTCGGTAAAAGCTGGGATTTCCAGGTTACGGAGATTCTCCAAACCACGCTCGAGGAAAATCTGCGGATGATCAACGAAACGATCGTTTTTCTAAAGACCAAGGGTAAGGAAGTAATCTATGATGCGGAGCACTTTTTTGACGGATATAAGAATAACCCGGAGTATGCCCTCCAGACGCTGCAGGCCGCTTTGGACGGCGGCGCCGACTGTCTGGTCCTCTGTGACACCAACGGCGGGACTTTTCCGTCGGAACTCGTCCAAATCATCCGGGTGGTCATGGAAAAATTCAAGGTGAAGATCGGCATTCATACCCATAATGACTGCGGAATGGCCGTGGCCAACTCGATTATGGCCGTGGAGGCCGGGGTCACCCATGTGCAGGGAACCTATACCGGTTTTGGGGAAAGGTGCGGTAACGCAAACTTAAGCACCATCATCCCCAACCTGCAACTGAAGCGGAATTATCTTTGTATCCCCGACGACCAGATGGTCAACCTCACCTATACGGCCAGGAAAATTGCGGAGATCGCCAACATCAGTCTAAATAAACGCGATCCCTATGTGGGGAATTCGGCCTTTGCCCATAAAGGCGGGATGCATATCGACGGGGTCAGTAAAGCCGCCAGTTCTTTTGAGCATATCGATCCCGGTTTGGTGGGGAATAAACGGCGCTTCCTCATGTCGGAAGTGGCCGGCCGGAAAACCATCGTGGAAAAGATTAAAGAGATTAACCCGACGATCGATAAGAACTCACCCGAAGCGGAGCAGATCATCCAGCGGATTAAGGAGATGGAGCACCAGGGTTATCAGTTTGAAGGGGCCGAAAGCACCTTTGAGCTGATCGTCCGTAAGCAGTTGGGTAAGTATAAACCCTTTTTTGAACTGGAAAAGTTTAAGCTCATGACGGAACAGCCCAAACTGGGTGGCTCGTCGGCTTCGGCTTTGATCAAAGTGAATGTGGACGGGAAGTCGGAGATTACCGCCGCGGAGGGAGATGGTCCGGTCCATGCCCTGGACCGGGCTTTACGCAAGGTGCTGGAGGTCTTCTACCCGGAACTTTCCCGGGTGCACCTCACCGACTTTAAAGTCCGGGTCATCGATTCTAACCGGGCAACCGCCGCCAAGGTACGGGTACTGATCGAATCCACCGACGGAGAAACAGTCTGGACGACGGTGGGCGTCTCCACCGATATCATTGAAGCCAGTTGGATTGCCCTGGTCGACTCCATCGAATACAAACTCCTCAAGGAGCTTGAAAAGAAGATCAAAGTCTATCTATGACGGAGGAAAAAGAATATGGGAATGACGATGTCACAAAAGATCCTGGCCGCCCATGCGGGTAGAGATCAGGTCCGGCCGGGAGAACTGATCGAGGCTAATCTCGATTTAGTCTTGGGGAATGATGTGACGACTCCGGTGGCGGTTAATGAGTTTAACAGGACCGGCTGCACCCGGGTGTTCGACCGGGAAAAGATTGCGATTGTCCCCGATCATTTCACTCCGAATAAAGATCTGAAGGCGGCGGAGCAATGTAAACAGGTCCGGGAGTTTGCCCACCGGATGGGGATCGTCAACTATTTTGAAGTGGGCGAGATGGGGATTGAGCATTGCCTCATCCCCGAGCAGGGGCTGGCGGCGCCGGGGGATTTGATTGTCGGCGCCGACTCCCATACCTGTACCTACGGGGCTTTGGGTGCTTTCTCCACCGGGGTGGGGAGTACCGATATGGCTGCCGGGATGGCGATGGGCCGGTTATGGTTTAAAGTCCCCTCCGCCCTGAAGTTTGTCCTGAAAAACAAACCGGCGCCCTGGGTTTCGGGGAAGGATATTATTCTCCATATTATCGGTCGGATCGGGGTCGACGGCGCCCGGTATAAATCCATGGAATTTATGGGGGAGGGTCTCGCTCACCTGTCGATGGATGACCGGTTTACCATTGCCAATATGGCCATTGAAGCCGGGGCTAAAAACGGCATCTTCATGGTGGATGAAGAAACCATTGCCTATGTAAAGGAACACGCCACCAAACCCTACCGGGTCTATGAGCCCGACGCCGACGCGGTTTACGATGAAGAGTACGAACTGGATTTGAGTGTCCTCCGGCCGACCGTGGCCTTTCCGCACTTGCCTTCTAATACGAGAACCATCGATGAAGTGGGAGAGATCCTCATCGACCAGGTGGTGATCGGTTCCTGCACCAACGGGCGGCTTTCGGATCTGAGGATCGCGGCCGGGATCTTAAAGGGGAAAAAGGTGAAGAAGGGGGTACGGGTCCTGGTTTTCCCGGGGACCCAGCGGATTTACCTCCAGGCCCTGCGGGAAGGGCTGATTGAAGATCTGGTGGCGGCCGGAGCCGTCGTTTCCACCCCCACCTGTGGGCCCTGCCTCGGCGGGCATATGGGGATTCTCGCCAAGGGAGAACGGGCGGGCTCCACCACCAACCGGAATTTTGTCGGACGGATGGGCCATCCCGAGTCCGAAGTATATCTGGCCAGCCCGGCGGTGGCCGCGGCCTCGGCGCTGACCGGGAAAATAACGGACCCGGCCCAGATCTAGGGAGTCGCTCAGGCTGGCTACCGTCAGTTTGAGCGAAGGGATGAATTCGAGCAGCGAGTAGAGTTTGCCGGATGGCCGGCAGGCGGCGTGATCAGCTTCGCATTACTGCGTTGCTCCCTGCGGGCGGTGCTCGATATACATCAAGTATAATCTGCGCTCCGTCCTCGGTCGCGCCTTGTCCTGCTCGCTGCTAACGCTGCGAGCCGAATCTGCGGATAAAACTGCCGGCCATCCGGCAAGGATGCTCCCAGGCGCGCTGGGGTATAAGCGCCGGAACTTGAGATGACGAGGTGCAATAATGCTACAAAGGCAATCATTCATACGTCCGGCGAGCAACGAGCAACGAGTGGTATTGTCTAGGGAGTCGAAGGAGGTCTATGATGAAAGCCAAAGGCAGAGTCTTCAAATATCAGGATAATGTCGATACGGATGTGATCATCCCCGCCCGTTACCTGAATACGTCCGACCCTCAGGAATTGGCCGCCCACTGCCTGGAGGATTTGGATCCGGAGTTCAGCCAAAAAGTGCAACCGGGGGATATCATCGTGGCCGGTAAAAACTTCGGCTGCGGCTCTTCCCGGGAACATGCCCCCCTGGCCATCAAAACAGCGGGCGTCGCTTGTGTTGTCGCGGCTACATTTGCCCGGATCTTTTACCGGAATGCCATCAATATCGGGTTGCCCATCCTCGAATGTCCGGAAGCGGTCGACGGGACGGACGCCGGTGATGAGCTGGAGATCGATTTTGACCGGGGAACGATTAATAATTTGACCAAAGGGCGGGTTTTTCAGGCCCAGTCTTTTCCGGAGTTTATGCAGAAGATTATCGCCGCGGAAGGACTGATTAATTACATCAGAAACGAATGCTAGTTAGTGGCTCACGCCGGCTACCGCCAGTACAACGAAGTAATATATAATCAAAGCAGGGTGAGTCGACAAGCAGGTCGTTTATGCCGCCGAGGTATTTTCTAGGCAGCGGAGAACACCATTTAGCCCCGCGAGGTAAACGCGGGAGGTATAATTATATATTTACCAATGTTATTTAGCGACGGAGATTGACTAAGGGAGGTGGCCTGCATGGGCGGCCAATATCGGATCGCGGTAATCCCGGGAGACGGCATCGGGCCCGAGGTGGTTAAGGCGGCGTTAGGTGTATTGGAGCAGATCGGTGTTACTTATGGACATCAGTTTGTCACAAAAACGTTACTGGCCGGCGGATGCGCCATTGACACGACGGGTAATCCCCTGCCGCCGGAGACGGTGGCCGAGTGTCGAAAGAGCGACGCCGTCCTCCTTGGCGCCGTTGGCGGCGACCAGTGGGATCATCTGCCCGGGGACCAAAGACCGGAACAGGCCCTTTTGGGGCTCCGGGGCCAACTCGGCCTTTATGCCAACTTAAGACCGGCCCTCTTATATCCGGAGTTGAAGGAGGCCTGTCCTTTGAAGCCGGAGATCATCGGCGACGGCCTTGACCTTTTGGTAGTCCGGGAATTAACCGGCGGGATCTATTTTGGGACAAGGGGCCGTCGCCATACGGAATCCACGGGCTGGGAGGCCTTTGACACTGAGGTTTACAGTGAGGCGGAAGTGGAGCGGATCGCCCGGATGGCCTTTACGATCGCCCGTCAACGCCGGCGGAAAGTAACCAGCGTGGATAAGGCGAATATCCTGGAGAGCTCCCGGTTATGGCGGGCGGTGGTGTCCAGGGTCGCCGCCGACTACCCGGAGGTTGAACTCAACCATTTATATGTGGATAACGCCGCCATGCAACTGGTCAAAGACCCGCGGCAGTTTGACGTGATCGTCACTTCCAATATGTTTGGGGATATCCTTTCCGATGAGGCCAGTATGGTTACGGGTTCCATCGGGATGCTCCCTTCGGCCAGCCTGGGGGAGGGAAATTTCGGCCTTTATGAACCGGTCCACGGTTCTGCCCCCGATCTGGCCGGACAAGACCGGGCCAACCCGTTGGCGACGATTCTTTCGGTGGCGATGATGCTCCGGTATTCTTTGGCCCTCCCCCGGGAGGCCGCCGCCATTGAACAGGCGGTGGAACAGGTCTTGGCCGAAGGGTACCGGACCGGCGACCTGATGAGTCCCGGTAAAACCCTGGTTGGCACGGAAGAAATGGGAAAGCTTGTGCGTAGTCACATTTAATTTTGAAAGAGTGTTTGTGAATAAAGGGGTGATCCCATGGGTAGCGAAGCGGTGAAAGCCGGTTTCGAGCGGGCGCCGCACCGCTCTCTCTTTAAAGCTTTGGGTTTGACCGAAGAGGAAATCAACCGGCCTTTGATTGGGATTGTCAATGCCCAAAGTCAGATTGTGCCGGGACACATGCACCTGGACCAGATCACCGAGGCGGTCAAGACCGGGGTGGCACTCGCCGGAGGCACCCCCATTGTCTTTCCTTCAATTGGCGTTTGTGACGGGATTGCCATGGGCCATCCCGGGATGCACTATTCCCTGCCTTCCCGGGAACTGATTGCCGACAGTATCGAGTCCATGGCCTTGGCCCACGGTTTTGACGGTTTGGTTTTGGTCCCGAACTGTGACAAGGTTGTCCCGGGGATGTTGATGGCCGCCGCCCGTTTGAACCTTCCGGCGATTGTGGTAAGCGGCGGGCCCATGTTAAAGGGTCATGGGGGCGGAAAAAACATTAGTCTGACCGATATGTTTGAGGCCGTCGGCGCCTTCAAGGCCGGGAAAATCGGCGAAAAAGAGCTGGCGGATTATGAGGAGAACGCCTGCCCTACTTGCGGTTCCTGTTCCGGAATGTTTACGGCCAACAGTATGAACTGTCTGACCGAGGCGCTGGGGATGGCGCTGCCCGGCAACGGAACGATACCAGCGGTCTATTCGGCCCGGCTCCGGTTGGCAAAGAAGACTGGGATGCGTATTGTAGAATTGGTTAAGATGGAGGTCAAGCCAAGGGCGATCTTGACGGAAGAGGCTTTTCACAATGCCCTGGCGGTGGATATGGCTTTGGGCTGCAGCACCAACAGTATGTTGCATTTGGCGGCGATTGCCTATGAAGCTGGGGTTAAGTTTGACCTGGAAATGGCGAACCGGATCAGTGCCCGGACGCCCAATTTGTGCCGGCTGGCGCCGGCCGGTCCCCATTTTGTGGAAGACCTCCACGCCGCCGGTGGTATTTCAGCGGTGATGAAGGAACTTTCACGGCAAGGGTTACTGAAAACCGCTTGTCTCACCGTCACCGGACGGACGCTCGGGGAGAATATTGCCCAGGCGGTGAACCTTGACCCCAATGTAATCCGGC
>JAAYHY010000121.1 GCA_012735135.1 Bacillota bacterium
GTTATGCCCTGTTTCCCCATTTGACCGTCTTTGATAATGTGGCCTACAGCCTAAAAATTAGAAAACTCCCCCCGGCGGAGATCAAAGAAAAAGTCGAAAATGTTTTGGATCTAGTCAATATGCTGGGAATGGAAAAACGCTATCCCAACCAGCTCTCCGGCGGCCAACAACAACGGGTGGCATTGGCAAGAGCAATCGTTTTACGCCCTAAAGTTTTACTCTTCGATGAACCCTTATCCAACCTGGACGCCAAACTCCGTGAGGATATGAGGGAAAGGATCCGCATTCTCCAACAAAACCTGGGAACCACCAGCATCTACGTGACCCATGATCAGGTTGAAGCCATCACCATGTCCGATGTGATTGTCGTGATGAATAACGGGCAAATCGAACAGATCGGCAGTCCCTCCGATCTCTACGAACGGCCGGCCACGAAATTTGTGGCAACCTTCATTGGCATGGTCAATCTGATCGAAGCGAAGCTTTTGGATACCTTACCTGGCGGATTACTGTTGGATGTGTTCGGGCAAAAAGCGACCATTACAAGTTTTTCCGGCTCTTCGCCAAAAATGTATATTACAATTCGCCCCGAAGCGGTCGACCTCTTGCCGGCCGATGATTTTGACGGCATCGTGCTCGAAGGGAGAGTCATAAGATTAGTCTACGTCGGACAGCATGTTCAGTACACGATTAAGCTTGATACCGGTCCGACCATCACCGCCATCCGGCTGGGTAATCCCGGCGACATCGCCAATGACGACAGGGTCAAAGTCGGCTTTGGTTTCCGCTCCCTCCACGCGGTGCCTTTCTAAATTTAGAAGCTGTTATTGTTACTATGTTAAATATATTATATAATTAAATTGATTGAAGGCCGGTTCTAATCCTTGCCATTTTTCAGAAGACTCCGGCGGATTACGTGGGAAATCTCAAGATATTCACCCCCTTACTTGCCGTGTTTATGGTTGTTGGCGCCTATTAAAAGGGGGGTGAAGTCTTTTTTATTAGTCCAAAGTTTCCGTCGGGTTTAGGTTCGAAACAGGACTTCACCGATGATTACGTCGATGGCCTATAATCGAATAATATAAATCAAGGAAGTTAAAATGCGTAGTCTGAATTTCTTCTCCAAACAGCTTTTATCTTTTATCCTTATCGGAGTGATTCCGGTAGTTATAATCGGCAGTATTTCTTATATTTACTGTACCAACCTGCTTCAAGAATCCATGAGTGACCACACCCTCAACAACGTAATAAAAATCAGTGAACGGATCGATTTATTCACCAGTGAACTGGGGGAGATCATCGTTTACTTACTTTGCGAAGACGCGCAAATCAGAAAGGCCCTTCAACAAAGTCCCGATGCCAACCTAAATTCGATCAACAAACGGATTACCGAATTGGCGAGTAGAAGAAATGTAAATATTTATATCACCGATACAACGGGAATGATCACTTTTTCGACTGCTCCTGTGCCGGACACCTATGACATCCGGATCAATCAGGGAAAAGGTATTTTTGCCGCCGCGGACGCTTTTAAAAACCGTTTTATTATTTATCCCAACAACCAACTAAACAATTTCGACAATAAGATCGCTTTCTGCCTGGCCAGAGCCATCCGCGATCTTCATGATCATCCCATCGGCTATGTGATTCTTGAAGTCAGTAAAGAAAAATTAATCGGCATCACCCATATGGTAAATACAATCTATAATATGAACTTTATCCTGCTGGATGCCGATTATTGTACGCTATACAACTTGTTTAAACCGGAGATTGAAAAATCAATTTTAGATGCGGCGCTCAAAGAAAGAATAATGGGGCAAAATTCCGGGGTATTCCTGGAGTCAATCGATAACAAATGGATGACGGTGGCTTTTTGTCATTCCGAATACACCAATTTAACCGCCATCGGAACCGTGCCCATTGATTCAATTGTAAAAAATGCCAACATAATAAAAAAAGTCACCCTCTGGGCTTGTTTGGTCTGTTTACTCTTCTGCTCGCTGCTGGCTTTCTATATGGCCCGCAGCGTCTCCCAGCCCATTTATGAAATAGTCAACTGTATGCGGCAGGTCGAGGCAGGGAACCTCGAAACACGGGTCGAATTTACTTCTTCAGATGAAATCGGGTTGATGGGTCAAAGCTTCAACAAAATGGTGACACAGCTCAAATCCTTAATCCATAGTATCACCGAAAAACAAGAGCGGCTTAAACAAGCTGAAATCAAAGCTTTACAAGCCCAAATCAACCCGCATTTTCTTTATAACACCCTGGATACCATTAAATGGTTGGCTAAGCTAAAGTGGTATGAGGAATTAAAGGTCATCGTCACCGAACTGGGAAAGCTCCTACGGAATAGCATCTCTTCAAACAAGGAATTTATTACCGTCAGAGAATGTATGGAGTTCATCAATAATTATCTTAAAATCCAAAAGATTAGATATGGAGACCGCTTAAGAATAACATTCAACATTAATCCTGTTATCCTTGACTACCATATACCCAAACTGTTGTTACAACCTATTGTCGAGAATGCGATTATTCACGGACTTGAGAATAAAATTGGCGTGGGCAATTTAGAAATTAACGGCCGGCAGGAAGACGGGGAGTTGGTTTTTGAAGTGATCGACGATGGCCTTGGGATGGAACCCGGGAAAGTTGCCTTGCTGAACGCAAAAATCAATTGGTCGTCTACTTCTGATTGCATCGGCTTACAGAATGTTAACCGCCGTATTCAGTTATATTATGGTCCGGATTACGGTTTACACCTGGAAAGCCAACCCGGAAAAGGGACCAAAGCCACACTACGCTTTCCACTATTATGTAAGGAAGAGGTGATGCCTCATCTATAACGTAATAGTTGTCGAAGATGAAGCGATTGTCCGGCGGGGGTTAGTGATGACCACGCCCTGGGAAAAATACAACTGTAAAGTAATTGGGGAAGCGGAAAACGGGCTTGCCGGGATCGAACTAATTTCCCGCTTAAAGCCGGATATTGTATTTACAGACATAAGAATGTCGGGGTTAAACGGTCTTGCGATGATCCAAAAAGCCCAGGAGTTTGTTGATTCCGAATTTGTGATTATCTCGGGCTACAATGAATTTGATTATGCGAAAAAGGCGATCGCTTTGGGGGTCAGGGAGTATCTCCTGAAACCCATTGATGATTTGGAACTGGAAAAAGTGCTGGAAAGATTAGTAAGGGAAATCGGCAAAAAGGAGCGGCTTAAACACTTATATAAAGAGATCCAAACCGTTGACAATAATAAATTACTGTATTTCCGGGAATATTACTCCTCCCCTTCCGGGGAAGCGCAGGATAATTATGTCTCGTCCGCGGTAAAATATATCATGGGAAATTACCAAAAGGATATTGGCATCAAAGAGGTCTCCGAATATCTCCATATCAGTGAAAGCTATTTAAGCCGGCTATTTAAAAATGAAACCAATTATACTTTCATCGAATACTTGACCTATTTCCGTCTGAAAAAAGCCCTTGAATTATTGCGCGATAAAAAATGCAAAATATATGAAATCGCTCATTTGGTAGGATATGGTGACGCCAGGTATTTCAGCAAGTTGTTTAAAAGTTATCTAGGAATAACCCCTCGCGAATTCCGCGACCGGCTAAGTTAAGCGAGAAGCTTCCAAATATCTTCGCCTTTTGGCGATTTTAGCAGGTGAATAAGATGATCACACTATCCCGAGATCAACATGGATTATGGACCGTACCCGGCTTGTGCGAACTTGATTCCGCTTCCGGCCGGGTGGTTCTCAACCGGACTGCCTTCCCCAAGGCCGCCAAAGAGATTTTTTTCGGGCGTGGTTTGGCCGCACAGCAACTGACGAAAGCCGTCGAAAAAACCTCCCCTGATGTTCTTGTAATCGTCGGCGCGTCAAGCGCTAAAACCCAATCTATTCAAGAAAGTATACAAAGGGTCTTTCAAGCAGTTAGGAAAGTTCAGACCTTTCAGGTACGTGGCCACGCCGACCATCACACGATCCGCGGCGGGATCGAAGCTGTCCATAAAATCAACCCCGGGCTTTTGATCGTCATCGGCGGTGGCACCACCCTTGATGTGGGCAAAGCCATCGCCGGTTTAGCCCTTCAGGAAGGCGGGGAAGAGATCACCCCGTTCCAAACGGGAGAAAGAGCGCTCAACCCGGATCGGGTTTTACCTTGGATTGCCGTGCCGACCACCTCCGGGACCGGCTCGGAAAGCACCAATAATGCCGTGGTGGAACTGGGGGATGAAAAGCGCAGTATCCGCCAGATCCCACCCCCGGCAATGATCATCGCGGATCCAAGCCTTACTGATTCTCTGCCGCTCTCCTCCACCATCATTTCGTTAGTGGACGCGATTGCGCAGTCCCTTGAGGTCATCACCCACGCCGCGGCTACTCCGGTGGTCCAATCCCTCTCCCTGGCGGCTTTCCTCAATCTGGCCCAGGGGATGCAAGCGCTAAGCCAAATCCCGCCTTCGCCGGTCACTTCTAAACTTGCCATCAGTCCGGAAATCCGTACCACCTTAAGCTGGGGCAGTCTCTTGATGGGCATCGCCTTTGCCCACGCCGGGCTTGGCCTCCCCCACGCGCTGGTCCATTTCTGTATGAAATTCGGACTGGCCCACGGGCATATGGTCGGGATCCTGCTGGTTCCCGGACTGACGGTTCAAGCCTATTATGACGGGGAGTCCGCTCTCCGCCTGGCCAGAGTAGAACAGGCATT
This sequence comes from Bacillota bacterium, assembly GCA_012735135.1. GTDB lineage: Bacteria > Bacillota > UBA4882 > UBA10575 > UBA10575 > Capillibacterium. The sequence continues at coordinate 4,727 of JAAYHY010000121.1, forward strand.
TATTAATTCGGCCAAAGAAAATTCCCTGGATATTAGCTTCGACCAGGAGACGACCATTTCTAGCGACTTTGATTTCGGCCAACTCCTGAGTTGGTTAGAGGGGTCCATCGCCAAATTATTTGCCCGGGTTGGTTTGGTGACCTCCCTGCAAAAAGCCGGTCTGAGCGCCGCCGACCTTGACTGGATTACCACGCAAGAGTATGCCTTGGGCGCCTCCTTCGGCGTTCCTAAACGCCGGGCAACCAAAGACGAACTCCGGGCCGTCCTCCAAAAGGCCTGGGCAAAACAGGGCTTACACCTTCCGCCGGAGCCGAATGGTGTTTCCTTGTTCCCGTGAATTTCTTTGAGTATTCCAAAGCCCGGCTCCGGTATTTAAGGCTATTTTCACGGCAGGGCCAAAGTGATCGCTTGATCCATGACCCACTTGTACTCCGGATTTTCTGTCTTTGGAACCAACCGGTAGGTCACCCCCGGCGCCAACTTACTATACTCTTCATCGGTGAAAGACAGCCAGAAACCCCAAGTAATCTGGTTGTTGATTGGATAAAGGTTTCCTTCATAGATCCTGGCTTCAACCACCACTTTGTCGGCGGCCACCAACTGAAAGTCAAGGCCGGCCGCCAGCAAGAAAGCGTTCACCTGTTGCACGGAAAGGGGCCTGCCCGGCAGTTCCGCCTCGATCAACAGACTCGGGTGGTACCTGGGGGTGAGCATCTCGATTCCGCGCTCTCCGGGCCAATAGGCGGCTTTAATTTTCACCTCTTTAATCTCAAATTCCTTCGCCTCTTGGGCCAGGCTGATTAATTCTTCTTGATGTTGCTTGTACTGTTCCAGAAGATAAGGGACAAATTGGACAAAGTCAGGATATTGATCCCTGTTCGCCTGATAGAACTTTAGCTGTTCCACAGTGAATTCGGTCAAATAAAAACCGGTCAGGATTTCGAATTCAAGTCCCCGCGCCGATTCCAATTCCCCGTATAGATCTTTGGTCCCCAGTAAGACAGCCGCCCTTAATACTTGCTCATTGAAGAAGGTCTCCACATTCGGATAGGCCATTTGGGCCATCCGCTCCTTGACGGGTATAAAAAGTTTGTTTAATGCTCTTACCTGCTGTCTGTATTTTTCCAGAGCCGGGTTGACAAAGGAATGGCCCCATTCATGCAGGCTCAACTGTTCCAGGTCGTAAATGCCGCCAAATTCCGGTGTATCTTCACTTTGGCCATATTCCCTTATGATCTGATAAACAAGCCGCCGGCCGTCTTTCGTCTCAATCGTCACCCCGTAACCGCCCCCGGGGAAAAAAGCCGGCGCCAACACCAGATGATATTCATCGCCTTTCGCGCCAAAGAAATCCTGGAGCCAAGTGAGGATTTTCTGGCCTTCAAACCCCTTCATAGTTGAAGATAATAATTCTTGCAAATAAGGCCGCTTCTCCCGATAAAATTGGTGAAAATTGGATTCCGCTGCTAATTTAACCAGTTCTTTCCGGAAGTTTTCCAAGGCTATTCTTCCCAAGAGGATGCTCCCCCCTGCCCTGCTCCGGAGATATTGGCTGTAACCGTTAACCGCCGCCATCTCCGGTAACGGCCCCAGGCTAAGGATGAAATTTGGCGGAGCGTCGTAGGTGAACCCCCGTTGGGTAAGTTGCTCGGCTAAAGCAATGGCCTTGTGATCCTTATATTAGTCAAAAAAAGCTTTTAATTCCCGGTAGTACTGATTCCCCGCGCCAAAAGGACCTCGCCGCTCTATCCAGGAAGTCTGACTTAAAACCCCGGCCAGCAGTTCAATCTCCGGTCTGATCTCCAGGTAAACCTGGCCGGAGGCATCTTTTATGATAATGGGTTCATAATCTTCCCCGGCCGGGAGGGTCGGCGTTATGATTAAGGCAAGCAATAAGCAGAAAATTACCATCGTTCTTCTCTTCATTATATAAACTCCCTTCCTACTACCAAGTGTTAAGCTAAGGATCCCGGTGGACACCCCTTAATCTATAGTAATTTTTGGCATTTGTAAAGGAAAAGTTACCGGCTTCAAATTCTAACCCTATTTCTTCCTCGCTAGTGTAGTTTCTCCTGCTTATGTATAATTTTCCCAAAATTAATTTTTGTTGATGGTAATTTTCTTTATCTAATGCTATTATTAATATAATCCCAAAAATAAGGTGCTTTCTCTTCGGGAAGCCCATTCCCGGTTTCACTGCTGAATTGATTTAGATCAAAACCAGCGGGCGCCGGGGTTCTTTCATCTTCACGGGAGGAGTGGATTGCGGTGCAGAAATTCTTATCCTTCATACTTTCCTTTTCCATCTTTTTGATGGCGGTCTCGCCGGCGCCCCCCATTCTCAAAGCTGAGGCAAACAATTTATCGGTGGAAGAAGCCCGTCAATTGCTGGTGCGCACAGACAATAAATATGAACCCCCCCAATATGAGGCGTTGATGTTGATGCGCAATCACCGGCCGGATCGGGAAAGGCAAGAGAATAAACTGCGGTTGTTGCGGAAAAACGACAAAATGCTGGTGATTTTTTTGGAACCCCCCAGTCAGCGGGGGCAGGTCTTCATTAGGGACGGAGATGATATGTGGATGTACCTCCCCCGGTCGAATAAAGTGATGCGCATTGGCGCCAAAGACGCTTTAATGGGTGGTGAGGCCTCCAACGCCGATCTCATGCGGACGGCAATGGCGGAAGACTACAATCCGGTCTATCTGGGTGAAGAAGTTATTGATGGGATCACCTGTTATAAGTTGGAACTGACCGCCAAGCGGCGAACCGTCGCTTACGACAAGGTTATTTACTGGATTGGCAAAGAAAAAGACAACCCGGTCCGCCGGGACTATTACGCGCTTTCCGGAAAGAAGTTACGGACCATGTATTTTAGTGATCTTCGCCTCTTGGGCGGGTTCGAAAGGCCCACGCGGATTAAGATTGAAAACGCCGAACAAAAAGAGTACTGGACGGAGATGATCCTTGAAGAAGTCAACCTTAACGTAAAGTGGGAGGACTACATCTTTACGCCCGCCTATGTTCGACAAGGGATCTTCCATTAAAAGAAAGGAGATTGTTGATGGCCATTGTTGAGCTAGAAAGGGTCACCAAAGACTATGCGTTAGGGCAAACCAAGGTCCACGCCTTACGGGGTATCGATCTGCAAATTGAGGAAGGAGAATTTATCTCCGTCGCCGGAGCCTCCGGCAGCGGTAAATCAACCCTCTTGAACTTAATTGGTGGCTTGGACTCCCCGACCAGCGGTGTAATCAGGATCAACGGGGCGCCCATTAATCACCTAAGGGAAAGCCAACTGAACCGCTTACGTTTACAGACCATCGGGTTTATCTTTCAATCTTTCAATCTGATTCCGGTCTTAAATGTTTATGAAAATGTCGAACTGCCCCTCCTGATCATGAAAGAAGTCTCCCCGCAGGAACGGAAGGAACGGGTTAACCATTTCATCGCGGCGGTCGGCCTCTCCGGGCAGGTAAAGCAAAAACCCTATGAGTTGTCGGGCGGACAACGCCAAAGGGTGGCAGTCGCCAGAGCCCTGGTCACTAAACCCCGTATTGTCTTGGCGGATGAGCCCACAGCCAACCTGGACTCCAAGACCGGCCTGGAGATCATCGATTTGATGCACCGGATCAACCGGTCAGAAGAAACCACGTTCATCTTCTCCACCCATGACGCCAAGATTATGCAGCGGGCGGATCGGGTGATTTACCTGGAAGACGGCTTAATCAAACCGGACGGCTCCGGAAGAAATGAGGATCGCCCATGAGATGGACCACGTTAGCCTGGAAAAATCTATCCGGTAGTTGGCGGCGGGCTTTCAGTGTGGGCAGTTTTACTTTCTTCGCCGGTTTATTCATGGTCTGTTTTATCTGTTTTATTGACTCGGTTAAAACCAACATGGAAAACGCCGTGATTAATGCCCTAGCCGGTGAAATCCGGCTGGCGCCGGCCGGTGCGGAAGAGGAAGATATTTTCTCGCTGAGCGGCAGTTGGGAGGATACCGGTTCCTTAACGAAAGAGGAAATTGACGGCGCGGAACAGGTCATAAAAGAAATAATCTCTCCGGTGGAAACGGTCAAACGAGTCCGCCATAATGTCCTCCTGATCTCCGATACCGGTGAAACCGGCGCGATGATCTTAGGAATTGAACCCCACGCCACCGCTTACCGGAAAGTCTTGTCTTTACGCGCCGGCCGCTACATCGAGCATGATTATGAAGTGATTCTCACCGAAACACAAGCGGAAAGCCTCCAGGTCGGCGTCGGAGACATCCTTGGTGTTTTGGCCCAAACAAAAGCGGGTTACAACATCGACAGCGCTTTAACGGTAGTGGGAATTGGCAGTATTGATCTGCTTAATCTCTTCGGTTACAACGTAGCCTACACGGATCTGCGCAGCGCCGGTGAATTATTGGGTTTGGCCGAAGGTGAAGCCACCGACGTCATTATTTACACCGGTAACCCCGCACGCGCCACGGAAATTAAAACTCAGTTGGCCGCCTCCTTAACCGGTCATCCCATAGCCGTCACCACCTGGGGCCAAACCGCCGGCTTTATCATGGGCGGCCTCAACTTCTTATCCATTCTGTATTCCAGTTTTACGGTAATCCTCCTTTTTATCATCGGTGTTTTACTGACCAACATTATCTCCATGACCCTGCTGGAAAGGCGGCAGGAGATCGGAACCCTCCGCGCCATCGGATTCAGCCGGTGGCGCATCGCCTGGCTTTTTCTTCTGGAAATCGCCCTCCTCACCGGCTTCTTTTGCCTGCTGGGAGTGGGAACCGGCTCCGGTCTGGTGCTTTTCTTAGGCCGGAGAACCCTGGAAATTCCGCCACCAATCAATTATTTTACCGGAAATCATTTCCGGCTTATCTATAACCCGGTCCGGATGCTACCGGTAATTGGGATCATTTGTGGCGTAACGCTGGCGGTCGCCTTTTTCCCGGTCTACCGCGCCGCCAAAGTCAAACCAGTCGAACTGCTCCAGGAAAAGAACTGAGCACCTTGCCTTTTGGAAAAAATGGAACACCTCTTCAACCCTGACGCGGGGGAGAGGCCAAAGGAGAAGGCAGAATGGGTATTATTCTGAAGATCGCGATCCGTAATATCCGGCAAAACCCGAAACGTTCCTGCCTAATCGGGTTAACCATCTTCATCTCTTCCTTTTTATTATTATTGAGTAATGCGGCGATGAACGGCATCGAAAAACAGGTGTTACGGGGGTATATTACCCTGCAGGCGGGAGAAGTGGCCGTAATCTGGGAAAGTTTAAAAGAGGTCAACCCGCTGGATCCGGGAAAATTCCTCTATGACCTCAGTTTTTCCGTAGCCGATGAGGAGCAGGAGGCAGCCAACCGCCGGGCTATGGAGCGCTTAATGGAATACCTGGCCGCTAAAGAGGAAGAGATCAAAGTCTATTTCCCCACCGTCCGCCGGTACGGGCAACTGGTTTCCATGGAAAAAGTTGATGGCGCCTTCAAAATTTACGGGCTGACGCCGGAAAGCCGGGATTTTCTTTTACAAAGCGGCGCCATTCAACCAATCGCCGGTCAGTTGCCGGCCGAGGGATACCGGGTCTGTATAAGCAAAGCAAAGGCCGACGAGCACGGACTTAAGCTCGGCGATTGGGTCACCATCGAAGCCACCACCCCTTATGGGGGGAAAAATGCCATGGACTTTCAGATCGGCGGCATCTACGCCAACGCCGCCGGGTATGAAAACTGGTATGGTTTTATGCCGGAGGCAGCCTTCCGGCTCCTCTTTGATTATGATCCGGATTATTTTGATCTGGTCCGGATTTATCTAACCGATCGGCGAAAAGCCCCCGGTTTTGCCCGGGATTTGGACACCTATCTGACCGCCGAAACTCCGGTGCTCCGCGCGGAGTCCTATGCGGAAGCCTCCCCCTTTTTCACCAACAACTCCCGTCTCTTCAAGGCCTTATTCAATCTCTTTATCCTTTTCCTCCTGGGGATCATCGCCATCGGCTTACGGGCCACCTTCCGCATGAACCTTTTTGAACGGATGAAGGAGTTCGGCGCCCTCCGCGCCATTGGGTACAGCCGGTTTCAATGTGTTGGGATCATTTTCTCCGAAATCTTTCTCCTTGCCCTCATCACCTTGGGGGTTGCCCTCCTCTGCGCCGGCCCGGTTGTTTACTCCTTGGGGCAAAGCGGGATCTATGTGGGTTCCGGGATCATATGCTGGGCGGTTGGTGGTGAACGGTTTTATCCATTTATGCGGTTGACTGATTTACTCTTCACCGCTATTATTATCTTCTTCTTTTCCCTTTCGGCTTCCCTCCATCCGGCATTGTCCCTTTGCCACCAAAAGATCACCGATCTCCTCGCCAAAAAGCAGCGGCGGATTTTTCTCCCGGCCGCCCTCTGGCGCGGTTTTCGCGCTAACTTAGGGCGAAGACCCGGTCCAAACTTTGGGCAAGAAAATATGAGGAAAGGAAAGGGAAGTAATGCGTAAGCCCTTAATCGCCTTTTTTTTAATAATAATCATGGCCGGTAGCGCCTCTCCGGCTTTTGCGGTCAATCTGGACCTTTACGGCTCGGTAGCGGCCCACCATGAATATACCCGCTTGAATGGGGCATCGAAAGAATATGCTTATTACTTGCTAATCAACACCAAGGCACGCACCACCGGAGACGCCGCAACCTTTGCCTATTTAGATTTGGACTGGCGGTTCCCGGCCGCTTTTATCCATCAGGCCAATGAAAAGGAAACATGGGACGGAGTAGTGAACGAAGCTTACCTGAACATCCCCTTGCTTGATCATTTGGTGCTTACCATCGGCAAAAAACGTTTCCTGTCCGGAGTGGGTTTTGCCTATAACCCGGTGGACTTTATTGACGCGCCGCCAAATCCTTTCCGTCCCGACCTCAAACAGGGCGTATACAGTTGGGGACTGACCTATTTCCGGCCCCGGTATGCCCTTGATACCCTGCTGGTCATGGCCGACCACCCGGAAAATTACGGTTACGGCCTCAAACTATCCACTTTCTCCTTTCTTGCCCAGACCGATCTCAGCTTCATCGGCTTTTATGCAAAAAAGGACGGGCTAAGCCTGGGCCTCTCCGTCGAAAGCACCCCCTTTTCCGCCCCTTTCTGGCGGGATCTGGCCTTCTATGGCGAAGCCGGATTGGTCCAGTCCTCCCTTTACCAGCCTAAACTCAACGGCAGCAATTTTTATCATCAATTGTTAGCCGGAATTCGTTACATCGACCCGGCAACCGAAACCTCCGCCGTCTTCGAATACTACTTCTTATCCGATGGGCTTGGCCCGAAAGAACGGAAAGAAATACTTCAACGCCAACCATTGCTGAACCTGCCCGGCCGTTCGGCCCGGCATAACCTCCTCCTCCATCTCCAGCGGACCGGCATAACCAGGAATAAACACCCCTTTACCGATAGCCTTTCCTTAAGTATCCGGGCCTTGGGGAACTTGGAGGATCAAAGCAAATTGATCACCGCTTCAATCACCAGTGAGGTCTTGAAAAATACCCCTATTTCTTTAGAAAGCACCTGGTATCTGGGGGATAAGACTACGGAATACGGCTCCATCCCCATAAAGCAAGCCTACAGCCTGTTGGTAAGGGTGGATTTTTAGTTGTTAATCCCTAACTTTATCATCCAGAAAGTTTTTATACATTTTTATAGCATTATTATCAACCAAGAAGGAAAATATTGGCCAGAGACCGAATTTTTTAATTTAATTGGTAATTAATCAGTTATCTTTACACAACAGGATCCTCTTGGCGTATCAAGCTCCTATTAAGGTCACATTCGCTACAGAGGTCTAAGATAGGGAGGGGCTATTTTGCAAGAAAAGGTTCTTGAAAAATATGATCTGGTACGGATAAACAGGTTTAACACTATTTTAATCTGGGCATTCTCCACCGTATTGTCGCTCGAAGGATTTCTCACCATGGGAACCCTTTATGGATTCAGGGTATTTCTCCTGACCTACGCAGCTACTGTTACCGCTGCTTTGGCATACTTCCTCAATAAGAAAAACATCCTGCCTCTAACCTCTACAGGAATCATCATTTGTATGGCTCCGGTTGTTTCCGGAACAATTTTAACCTTGATCAAAGGAGGAGCATCATCAACGCGGATCTTTATGGTCTATATGGCGCCCCCGGCCATGGTGGCGCTGTATTTTCGCACAAAAATGCTCCTGATTTTTACTCCACTGATGAATGCCGTCCTCGTCCTCGCTTATCTTTATTCACCTGTTGGATTGCTTGGCCCAAACCCAACCGTAAATGAACTCCTCGCCCGCTTAGTGATTATCAATTGTGGGACCTCAATTGTATATTTCCTCACCAAGTGGGGGAATGAATATATTCAATTTGCCCTTAGCAAAGAACACCAGGCCCGGGATTTACTGGGTAAATTAAGAAATACACTGTCAAAAATTGAGGAGAGTATGCAGATCCTCACCAACAACATTCTAACCGCTAACAACAGCTTAAACGCGATCAAAGAATCCAGCTCTTTAATTGTCACGGCTACGCATGAAATGGCAAGCGGAATTACGAACGAGACCAACAGCATTAATAATGTCTCGGAAATGATGGATACGGTCAAGGCCTCGATCAGTGAAACACAACAACTGGTGTTGAACAGTAAGTAGGAACAAAAAAAGCGCGCAAAACCTTATCCAACAAGGATTTACCCCTATTGGACCTTGAAAACCAGTTGTTACTATGTCTCGGTAGACGGCTTCAAAGCATAAATA
>JAAYHY010000015.1 GCA_012735135.1 Bacillota bacterium
GGGGGAAGCGCATCTTTGACCACGGCCACAATCAAATCGCCGACCCCGGCGTAGCGTTTCGAACCGCCAAGCACCCGGATGCACATGAGCTTCTTTGCGCCGGAGTTATCCGCTACGTTAAGGTAAGCTTCCACTTGAATCATAACTGTATCCCCCTTTCCATCCACATTACGGAAAGATTATAGCAGGCCTCGCAACCCGTTGTTTTACTCGGCTTGCTTAAGAACCGCCACAACCCGCCACCGTTTATCTTTGCTCAAAGGTCTGGTCTCCATAATCTCCACTTCATCGCCGACCCGGCATTGATTATTCTCATCATGGGCTTTAAACTTCGTCGTCCGTCGGATCGTCTTTTTGTACAACGGGTGCTGTTCCAAACGTTCAACCGCCACAACAACGGTTTTATCCATTTTGTCGCTGATCACCCGGCCGACCCTGGTCTTTCTCCTTGTGAGACGCTCAGACATTCCTCATCCAACCTCCTTTTCCCATTATGCCTTTACTTTTCCTTCCCGCTCATGCATAATCGTTTTTACCCTAGCAATATCCCTCCGGACCGACCGGACCCGAGCCGGATTATCCAATTGCCCGGTGGCTAATTGAAAACGAAGGTTGAAGAGTTCGGCTTTGAGGTCAGTGAGTTTCTTCTGCAGTTCATCACCGCTCATTGCTCTAATTTCCTCAGCTTTCATTGGACTCACCACCCGCTTCCTCACGTTTAATAAATTTCGTCTTAATCGGCAATTTATGCCCGGCAAGGCGCAATGCTTCACGGGCCAATTCCTCGTCCACACCGGTAACCTCAAACATGATCCGTCCCGGTTTCACCACGGCCACCCAGTACTCAGGGGTACCTTTACCGCTCCCCATCCGGGTTTCCGCCGGTTTCGCCGTAACCGGTTTGTCGGGGAAAATTTTAATCCAAATCTTACCGCCCCGCTTAATATGGCGGGTTAAGGCCACACGGGCCGCCTCAATTTGTACGTTAGTAATCCAGCCCGGTACCACTGCTTGCACCCCATAATCGCCAAGGGTAAGTTGGGAACCGCGGGAAGCCATTCCTTTCATCCGTCCGCGCATCACCTTACGGTGCTTAACTCTCTTTGGAACCAGCATTTATTTTCCCTCCTCACCCTTCGCAACCTTTTTCTCCGGTAAAACCTCACCTTTATTGATCCAGACCTTAACCCCGATCTTACCGTAAGTGGTGTTGGCTTCGGCAAAACCATAATCAATATCGGCGCGCAAGGTGTGCAAAGGCACCTTTCCTTCGCTATAACCTTCGCTCCGGGCGATCTCCGCCCCCATCAACCGGCCGCTGCACCGGATCTTGACGCCCAAAGCGCCCAGTTTCATAATCCGGCTGATCGCTTGTTTCATCGCCCGCCGGTACGAGATACGGCGTTCCAGCTGAAAACAGATGTTCTCCGCCACCAACTGCGCATTAAGGTCGGGAACTTTCACCTCGGCAATATTTAAAGAAACTTGCTTATCGGTTAATTTCTCCAAACTTTTCCGCAGGGTCTCCACTTCGGCGCCACCCCGGCCGATCACCATCCCGGGCCGCGCCGTATGGATGGTCACCTTTACACGGTTCGCCGCCCGTTCAATCTCCACCCGGGCCACTCCGGAGTTATACAGTTTCTCTTTGATAAACCGGCGAATCTTCAGGTCTTCGTGGAGGAGGGTGGCATAATCTTTCTCCGCAAACCAACGGCCTTCCCAATCACGGATGACACCTACCCGAAGACCTACCGGATGAATTTTCTGCCCCATTTGATCAACCCTCCTTTTCTTCGACAATAATCGTAATATGACTGGTTCGCTTCCGGATGGCGGCGGCCCGTCCTTGCGCCCGCGCCCGGTACCGTTTCAAGGCCGGCCCCTGGTCGACCAAGGCCTTGGCCACCACTAAGTTATTCCGGTCCAGTTCAAGATTGTTTTCCGCATTGGCCACGGCAGAATTTAAAACTTTCCGTAAAACTTCCGCCGCCGCCCGGGGTGTAAACTGTAAAATCTGAAGCGCTTCGTCCACGCCTTTACCCTTTATTTCATTGGCCACTTGCCGCACTTTACGTGGGGCGATCCGCACATAACGCGCTACTGCTTTGGCTTCCATCGACTCGCCTCCCCTCGTTCTTTGGACGAATCCTTTAATCTTAACTTTCCTTCATTGATTAAACTTCTACGGTCCGCACGATCAGTCCGTTCTTATTTTAAACCGGAGCTCTTCTCCGTCTTACCGCCGCTATGCCCGCGGAACATACGGGTCGGGACAAATTCTCCCAGTTTATGACCGACCATTTCTTCGGTAATATAAATCGGGACATGCTTGCGACCATCATGGATCGCTAACGTATGGCCAACCAGTTCCGGGAAGATCGTCGACCGCCGTGACCAAGTCTTAATCACTCGTTTTTCGCCGCTCTGATTCATCGCGACCACTTTCTTCAGCAAACTTGGGTCAATATACGGACCTTTTTTTAATGAACGAGACATTATTCTTCCTCCCTTCCGGCCTTACGCCCGCCGTTTAATGATCAAACGATCGGAAGGCTTCTTCTTCCGGGTACGTTGACCAAGCGCCGGCTTACCCCAAGGTGTAACCGGAGCCCGTCCAACCGGAGAACGGCCTTCACCACCGCCATGGGGGTGATCAACCGGGTTCATCACAACACCACGAACTGTCGGGCGGATCCCAAGCCAACGGGAACGGCCGGCCTTACCGATGACAATATTCTCATGATCAATATTCCCGACCTGTCCAATGGTGGCCATACATTCCAGCCGGATCAACCGGACTTCACCCGAAGGTAACCGCACATGGGCATAGTCGCCTTCTTTCGCCATCAGCTGGGCGCCGGCCCCGGCGCTCTTCACCAACTGGCCACCGGTCCCCCGGACCAGTTCCAAATTGTGAATAATTGTCCCCGTCGGAATATTGGCCAGGGGCAGAGCGTTCCCCACCTTAATATCGGCCTCCGGTCCGGAAACAACCATATCGCCCACTTGCAGCCCATCCGGGGCAATAATATACCGTTTCTCCCCGTCCACGTAATGCAAAAGAGCAATCCGGGCTGTCCGGTTTGGATCATACTCAATGGCGGCCACCTTAGCCGGGATGCCAAATTTATCACGTTTAAAATCAATCCGACGGTACATCCGTTTATGTCCGCCGCCCCGGTGACGGACGGTGATCCGCCCGGCAGAATTCCGGCCCCCGCTCTTGGTCAGCGGTTCCAACAAGGCTTTTTCCGGTTTAGCCTTGGTAATCTCTTCAAAGGAGGAGACGGAGACAAAACGGCGACCGGGGGAAGTGGGTTTGTATTTCTTAATAGCCACTGCTTAAACCTCCTTTACCGTGAAAATGAAATCAGACCCCTTCAAAATATTCGATGCGGTTTCCTGGTTCCAGGGTCACAACCGCCTTTTTCCAGCGGGGACGCCGTCCTTCGTAACGGCCCATCCTTTTCAACTTGCCTAAACCCCGCATGGTGTTGACCGCCACCACCCGGACGTTAAAGATGGTCTCGACGGCGTTCTTGATCTGTAATTTGTTCGCCCGGGGATCAACCAGGAAGCAATATTTGTTCATCTCCATCAAACGGGTGCTTTTCTCGGTCACTACCGGTTTTTTAATAATATCCCGCGGATCCATTACGCTAACGCCTCCTCAATCCGGCCCACTGCCTCTTTGGTCAATAACAGGTGGTCGTGGCGTAAAATATCATAAACATTGAGCCCCTCCGTATTCATGGTTAAAACACCGGGGAGATTACGCATGGATTTGGTTACATTCTCGTCTTTCTCCGCCATTACCACCAATGTTTTGGCGTCAGCCAGTTTTAAATTGGTTAACACCCCGAGGGCGGCTTTGGTTTTCGGCGCCGGAAAGGCCAAATTGTCCAGGACCACCAGTTTTCCGTCCTCTACTTTGACCGCCAACGCGGAGCGTAAAGCTTGACGCCAGGCTTTCTTCGGCATTTTAAAACCGTAAGTCCGGGGTTGCGGTGGAAATACCACGCCTCCTCCCGTCCAAAGCGGTGAACGTCTGCTGCCATGACGGGCGCGGCCGGTCCCCTTTTGCCGCCAAGGTTTCGCGCCACCGCCGCGCACTTCGGCTCGGGTCTTCGCCTTCGCCGTGCCTAAACGCCGGGTGGCCAGTTGCATCACGACGGCCTGGTGCAAAAGGTGTTTATTAATATTGGTGGCAAAGATGGAATCGGCCAGATTCATCTCCCCGACCTGTTTCCCGTCCATATTGTATACCGGTACGATCGGCATGCCAATCCTCCTCTCCTCGTGGGAAATTTACCTAATTTCTCGCTTTTACACTTTCCTTAACCTGGACAAACCCACCGTTACGGCCCGGAATGGCGCCCTTCACTAAGAGCAGGTTCTTTTCGGAATCAACTTTAATAATCTCCAAACCTTGAATCGTAACGCGGTGTCCACCCATCCGTCCGGGCAGCCGGCGCCCTTTAAAGACCCGGGCGGGTCCAGTCGCGCCCAACGAACCGGGACGGCGATGGTACATGGAGCCGTGGGCCATCGGTCCGCGGTTAAAATTATACCTTTTAATCACACCGGCAAAGCCTTTACCCTTCGCCGTGCCTACCACATCTACAAGTTCGCCCTCTTTAAACAGGGAAACATCGACCGTGTCACCCACTTTATATTGCTCCGCCTCTTCCGGAGTGATTCTAATCTCCCGTAAAAACCGGAGCGGTTTCACCCCAGCCTTCGCAAAATGTCCTTTCATCGGCTGACTGGTACGTTTGGCTTTTTTTTCGGCAAAACCCAATTGGATGGCGGTATAGCCTTCTTTCTCCTCTGACTTTTTCTGAACGCCTATACATGGCCCGGCTTCAACAACAGTAACGGGAATCAACCGGCCTTCCGCATTGAAAACCTGCGTCATTCCGACCTTTTTCCCGAGTATTCCCTTGGCCAACCGAGTCACCTCCTAACCTTAACAAGAAAATTTCATCGACCTAAAAATAAACAAGTGGAAAAGAACAATAAACTATAATTTGATTTCAATATCCACCCCGGCCGGCAGATCCAACCTCATTAAGGCGTCTACCGTCTTGGAACTTGGTTCTAAGATGTCAATCAGTCGTTTATGGGTTCTCATCTCAAACTGTTCCCGGGAGTCTTTATCTTTATGGACCGAACGGAGGACCGTAAAGATACTTTTTTCGGTCGGCAAGGGAATGGGCCCAGCCACTACCGCGCCGGTCCGTTTCGCCGTATCCACAATTTTTTCCGCTGACTGATCCAACACCCGATGGTCAAAGGCTTTTAAACGGATCCTAATCTTTTGATTAGCCATTTCAATGTCCCTCCTTCTACTGGAGACTTTAACGCCCTTTATTCTTCATGAGGAATCCCCTGTTTAGCTTGTTTCAATAAGGACAAGCTACCGGCAGTATAAGGAAAACTTGCTTCCTTAACCTTCACCCCATTGCGAGCATAACCTGGAGGCGTGCAGCGGTTTGCTGCACGCCATCTCCCATCCTTTACTCGATAATCTTGGTCACGACCCCGGCGCCAACGGTCCGGCCGCCTTCACGGATGGCGAAACGTAACCCTTCTTCCATCGCAATCGGCGTAATCAATTCGATCGACATCGTGATGTTGTCGCCCGGCATCA
>JAAYHY010000122.1 GCA_012735135.1 Bacillota bacterium
GATTTTGAACAGTCGCGCGAATCTCGTCAATCTTTTGTGCCGGAGTAAAAAGATCAATGGTATCTTCCACCAAGACCTGGACCTGAGCCTCGGCGATTACCTCTACGGACATTTTGCTCCCCCTTTTCTCCCCTTGGTAAGGGTGTTTGTACATATTATGTTCGTCCACCCTTTCCGGCCTACCGGCAAAACGCCCAATCTGAGGGAGGGGGTGCTCTTTTTCCATGGTCAATCCCCGGCGCCATTATTGACGGGCATAACCTGATACCCGCCTTTCCGGAGACTATCCTTAGTTTGGCAATTTCCTCTGGCGCGTATTTCCCGGTTTGATCCGGATAAATTATAACCGGGAAAAAAGATGGGGACCGAGACTTGGAAAGGGAGGATCATGTTGAAAAAGAAACGGGAGATCGAGGAGATTATCCAGTTTGTCCGGGACCACCCGGAAAGCACGGCCAGCAGAAGAATCTACCGGGAGACCCTGGGCGAAGCCCCCGCGCAAATCAATTCGACCGTCCTCAGACAGCTTCAAGATAAACTGGAAATCGCCGATGAATTCACCATTGAGGGGTATAACTATCTTATCCGCTAGTCTTACGGGAGTTTCACGCGTCCTTTTCCGCCGGGGCCGGATGGTATTCTCCGGGTGACTTAAATTTCTTGGCAAGCCGCGCACGCGAGCTACATTAGTTTCACGAAGTAAATTGATCAAAGCCGGGGAAGGCGACCAGCATCAAAGGGACTTTAAGGGTTTTTCATTGCCGGTCCAAATACCGTTCCCCGAGGATAACGGCGACATAATCATCATAAGCCCGCCAGGGCGTTTGCAGCCCCAGAGGAACCAGACGGCGCCAGCCCTTGCGGTTGGCTTTTAAAAAGCGCTCCCGTCCTTCCCGGCTGGAGCCGTCTTCCTCCACCAACGCCAAGCTAAGACCCGGCGCCAGCAGGACCGGTTTTAAGGCCGCGTAAAATTGGTTTCCGCCCGTCCGGTCCCCGATGACCACGGTCTTGACGTCAAACCGGGCGACCATCCGCGTCACAATGGAGGAAAGGTCACGGACATCGGCCGTTCCCTGCCTTAACACTTTTTTTTCGTTGGTCAGCACCGCATACCCGAATTTACATTTTCCCGGATCAATCGCTAGAATCATTTGCATCACCCATCGTCTCCCAGGCAATTTCCACTTTAAGCCCTTGATCGATGACCTGGAAATCGGCCGCCGCCACAAGCCGTAATACCCGCTCACGCTTCTCCGCCTTGATCCGCCCGATGGCCGCCGTAATCTCAGCCGGGGACAGGATTTGGCTTAAGGACAGTCCTTCCACCCGCATCCCCTTGCGCACGGCGGTTTGCTTTATCTCCGCAAGCAATCCGACAATCCGGTCCAGCAGCTCCTCTTCGGCGGGGACAGGGGAGACTGCCAACTCGCCCAAGAGTTCTCCCGCTTGAAACACCCGCCGGTTTGGAAAATAAGCGAAGGAAATTTCCAGCGCCGTAAAGACCTCCGTATTCCGGGTCGCGACCAACCTGAGGACGCCCGGTTTTTCGGCGGCGGCCAGCCACGCTCCGTAAGCCGGAAGGGATGGAAATTCCGCCCCCAACACCAAAGCCTCATCGTTCTTCCCGGGCAAGCGGGCCCCACGGGCTAAAGCCAACTGGTTGGCGGTCTGAACCAGGGTATCCAGTTGTCTCTGGATCGCCGCCGGATCGGCCCCGGCCGTCACTACCGCCGTGGCCAGGATCTCCCCCTCCGTAAAAATATACCGGCCTGTGGCGTTCATCTGCCCATTGGCCCGGAGGAATGAAGCTTCACCGGAGTAGGCCTGGATCTCTTTGCGGAGCCGCTCCTTTTCCACCTCAAGGGCGACCTTACTTTCCTGCAACTCCTTGGTAACCGCCTCCAACTCCGTTAACCGCTCTTGCTCCAGGACCAGTTCGGCTTTGGTGGCAGCCAGCTCCTGCTTTAAGGTTTTCATCCGGAAAAGCGCCGTCCGGACATCATTGGAGACCAACGCCAATAATAAAAGGGTGGTTCCGGCGATCAAGATTCCGGTCACCACCGTAATCAGCATCGAGGTATATTTCGGCCTCAGTCCGAAGATGGACAGCCGCTTCTTGCCGACTTTCATTCCTATCCTGTCGCCCAGCAGGGCGATGAGCCCGCCCAAAAAGGCAATGGTTAGGACCAGGATTACACCGTACAATTTGCTCCCCCTTAACTATAGATAGAGTGCTTTTTTGAGAAATAAATAAAGTCCATACCCGCCAATGACAAGGTTCTGCAACCAAGCACCCACCCAGGGGGAAGTCGCTCCCGATTGCCCCAAAAAGGTCCCCAAGGCCATCAACAAGTAGTAAAAGATGACATTAAGCAAACAGATCCCCAGCCCCGCTGAAGAAGTGCGGCGTTGGGATTGTAAAGCTAAAGGGGTGCCGAGGAGGGCAAAGACAAAACAGGCAAAGGGAAAAGCCGTCTTCAGGTGGAGTTGCACCTCGTACCGGCGGCGGTTTTTTGAGCTCATCTCCGTATTCTCCAGATACCATTTCAACTCCCACCAGCTCATCTCCTCCGGTCGCCGGGTCAATTTAATCACCTCTGCCGGTGTTTTCGTAAAACCGGAAGGATTATGCCCCTCGGTGACCCGGACCGGAATGACGGCGTCTTCCCGGTAAGTGAAGATTTCCCCTTCTTTAAAATACCAGCCTTCCTGGCCCCATAACAATTCTTTACTTTTTAAGGTCCGGACTAATTTACCCTGCTCGATCTCTTGAATCATGACATTAATAAACTTTTCTTCCGCGGCATGATATTCTTCGGCATACACCAACCGTTTTTTCCCGTTCTTTCCCCGTTCGGCGTAGAAATATTCCTCGATCACGCCCTTCGGTTTATCTTGCCGCAAAAAGGCCTGTTCTTCCCGGTAAGTATGTTTGGCCAGCGGGGTCAGGGACTCATTAAGGAAAAAGGTGCCGACCGTCAAGATCGCCCCGGTAAGCAAGACCGGTGTGGCAATTCGCAAGAAACTCATCCCGCCGGCCTGCATCGCAATGGTCTCCCTATGGCTGGTCATCCGCCCCAACCCGAGCAGGGTCGCCAGC
>JAAYHY010000123.1 GCA_012735135.1 Bacillota bacterium
ATAATCTTGGTCACGACCCCGGCGCCAACGGTCCGGCCGCCTTCACGGATGGCGAAACGTAACCCTTCTTCCATCGCAATCGGCGTAATCAATTCGATCGACATCGTGATGTTGTCGCCCGGCATCACCATCTCCACACCCTCCGGCAGGTGGGCCACTCCCGTCACGTCGGTGGTCCGGAAGTAGAATTGCGGACGGTAACCGTTGAAGAACGGGGTATGACGGCCGCCCTCTTCTTTGGTCAACACGTAGACCTGGCCTTCAAACTTCGTGTGCGGAGTGATCGTCCCCGGTTTGGCCAGAACCTGACCACGCTCGATCTCTTTCCGGTCAATCCCACGGAGCAGCACACCGATGTTGTCCCCCGCTTCCGCCTGGTCCAGGATCTTCCGGAACATCTCCACCCCGGTGACCACTGTCTTTTTGATCTCATCCGATAAACCGATAATCTGGACTTCGTCACCGACTTTAACCGTTCCCCGCTCCACACGGCCGGTCGCCACGGTGCCCCGACCCGTGATGGTGAAGACGTCCTCCACCGGCATCAGGAAGGGTTTATCCAGATCCCGCTCGGGATCGGGCAGGTAATTGTCGACCGCATCCATCAGTTCCCAGATCTTGCCGCACCATTCGCAGTCCCGGCTCCCGCAACCGCACTCCAGGGCTTTTAAACCGGAACCCTTGACGACCGGAATATCGTCCCCCGGAAATTCGTACTTGGAAAGCAGGTCCCTAACTTCCATCTCCACCAGTTCCAAGAGTTCCGGGTCATCAACCATGTCCATTTTGTTTAGCCAGACTACAATGTGGGGAACACCCACCTGACGGGCCAGGAGAATATGCTCCCGCGTCTGCGGCATCGGTCCGTCCGCCGCCGAAACCACCAGGATCGCCCCGTCCATCTGGGCGGCGCCCGTGATCATGTTCTTCACGTAGTCGGCGTGGCCCGGACAGTCCACGTGGGCGTAGTGCCGCTTATCTGTCTCATATTCCACGTGCGAGGTGTTGATCGTGATGCCCCGCTCTTTTTCTTCCGGCGCTTTGTCAATCTGGTCGAAAGACATAACTTGGGCTTTTCCCGCCTTGGAGAGAACCAACGTGATCGCCGCCGTCGTGGTGGTCTTCCCGTGGTCCACGTGGCCGATGGTGCCAATGTTCGCGTGCGGTTTTGTCCGCTCAAATTTTTGCTTTGCCATTTCTGATCCTCCTCATTAATCTTCATTAATAATCTTTTTAACAGATCAACAGATTTATCTTTAAATTTGACAATAACTTCTCCCCGCTGTGCAGCGTTATTCGGCGATAATCTCTTTGGCGATATTCACCGGCACTTCTTCGTAATGGGAGAAAGTAAGGGTATAAATCGCCCGGCCCTGCGAGATGGAGCGTAAAACCGTGGCGTAACCAAACATTTGGGCCATGGGGACATAACCATGGATCGCCTGAGCTCCGGGACGGGTTTCCATCCCTTCCACCCGGCCTCTTCTTGAGTTAAAATCGCCAAGCACATCGCCGAGATATTCTTCAGGGGTAATAATTTCAATCTTCATAATTGGTTCCAACAACACCGGCTTGGCTTTTTTACAACCTTCCTTGAACCCCATGGAAGCGGCGATCTTAAATGCCATTTCCGAAGAGTCGACTTCGTGGTAAGAACCGTCCACCAGCGCCACCTTGACGTCGACCATCGGATAACCGGCCAAGACCCCGTTCAACATGGCTTCCTTAACACCGGCTTCCACCGCGGGCACATAATCTTTCGGCACCACCCCGCCGACGATTTTGTTCTCAAAGACAAAACCGGCGCCCGGCTCGTTTGGTTCAATCTCCAGCCATACATGGCCGTATTGCCCGCGGCCGCCGCTCTGCCGGACAAATTTCCCTTCCGCTCTGGTTGCTTCGCGGATGGTCTCCCGGTAAGCCACCTGGGGCCGGCCAATGTTGGCCTCCACCTTAAACTCGCGGATGAGACGGTCGGTGATCACCTCCAAATGGAGTTCACCCATGCCGGAGATAATGGTCTGTCCGGTTTCCGGATCGGTGTGCACCCGGAAGGTCGGGTCCTCTTCCGCCAGCTTGACTAAGGAAAGACCTAATTTGTCATGGTCCGCCTTGGTCTTGGGTTCGATGGCCACCGAAATCACCGGTTCCGGAAATTCCATCGATTCAAGATGAATGGGGTTTTCCTCGGCGCAAAGGGTATCACCGGTGGAAGTATCCTTCCAACCGACCGCCGCCGCAATGTCGCCGGTCCGCACCACCTTAATCTCTTCCCGGTGGTTGGCGTGCATCCTGAGGATCCGGCCGACCCGTTCCCGCCGTTCCGTATTGGCGTTATACACATAGGAGCCGGCGGAGAGTTCACCGGAATACACGCGGAAGTAGACCAGTTTACCCACGTAAGGATCGGTCATCACTTTAAAGGCCAACGCGGCAAAGGGCTCCTCATCGGAAGGTCTCCGCTCAACTTCCGCTTTGGTCTTCACGTCGGTCCCGCGCACGGGCGGCAGATCGATGGGGGACGGCAAGTAGTCAACTACCGCGTCCAATAACAACTGGACACCCTTGTTCTTAAAGGCGGACCCGCACAAAACCGGGGTCAGTTTGTTCCCAACCGTCGCCTTGCGCAGCGCGGCCCGGATGCGTTCGGGGGAGATTACTTCCCCTCCTAAATAGGCTTCCATAATTTCTTCATCAAAATCGGCCAAACTTTCCAAAAGCTTATTCCGGTACTCTTCCACCTCGGCGGTGAGTTCGGGAGGAATCGCCTGGGCTTCGCTTCTGGTGCCCAGATCGTCAAGGTAAATAATGGCTTTCTCTTCAACGAGGTCGATCATCCCCCGGAAACTATCCTCCGCCCCAATGGGAAGTTGGATCGGCACCGGGTTCGCCCCCAATTTACTCTTCATCATCTCCACAACCCGGGAGAAATCGGCGCCCACACGGTCCATCTTGTTGACAAAGGCAATCCGGGGAACATGATACTTATCAGCTTGACGCCAAACCGTCTCCGATTGCGGCTCAACCCCACCCACGGCGCAGAAAACGGCCACCGCGCCGTCCAGCACCCGTAATGAGCGTTCCACCTCCACCGTAAAGTCCACGTGTCCGGGCGTGTCAATAATGTTGATTTGATGTCCTTTCCAGAAAGCCGTGGTCGCCGCCGAGGTGATGGTGATTCCGCGCTCTTGTTCCTGGACCATCCAATCCATCACCGCCGAACCCTCATGGGTCTCACCCATGCGGTGTACTTTACCGGTGTAAAACAGAATTCTTTCGGTAGTGGTAGTTTTACCCGCATCAATATGAGCCATGATACCTATATTGCGAATGTGGTCAATCTGAAATTCCCTACTCAATGGTTAAACCTCCAACTGTTCCCCAGAGAAACCAAGATCTCTGTCGGCAATTTACCAACGGTAATGGGCAAAAGCCTTGTTGGCTTCGGCCATCCGGTGGGTATCCTCTTTTTTCTTAATGGCAGCGCCGGTATTATTGGCCGCATCCATCAATTCTCCAGCCAATTTTTCACTCATGGTCCGTTCGGCCCGCGCCCGGGCGCTCACAACCAACCAACGCATAGCCAAAGAAACACGGCGCTCAGGCCGTACTTCCATCGGCACCTGATAGGTGGCGCCCCCCACCCGACGCGGTCTGACCTCCAAAACCGGCATCACATTTTTCATGGCCTGTTGAAAGACCTCCAACGGGTCTTTACCGGTCTTTTCCCTGATCAAATCAAGGGCGTTGTATAAAATTCGCTCACCAAGCCCCCGTTTCCCGGAGTAGGTGATCTTATTGATAAACTGTGTAATCATCGGGTCGTTATAGATCGGATCAGGAACGATCTCCCTTTTGGGTGTTGCTCCCCGTCGTGGCAAATCTAACCCTCCTTACTTTTTAGCAGTAGCAGTTTTCGGGCGTTTCGCGCCGTACTTTGATCTGCCTTGCTTACGATCTTGCACGCCTGCAGTATCCCGAGTTCCGCGCACAATATGATAACGGACACCCGGCAGATCCTTTACCCTTCCTCCCCGGATTAAAACCACCGAGTGTTCCTGGAGATTATGCCCTTCCCCTGGAATGTAAGCGGTAACCTCTAAACGGTTGGAAAGACGAACCCTGGCCACTTTCCGCAGAGCCGAATTGGGCTTCTTCGGGGTCACAGTCGAAACTCTGGTGCAAACACCTTGTTTTTGCGGGTTACCCTTGGCGGATTCAAACATATCCTCTTTCTTATTGTTATAAGACCAGAGTAAGGCAGGAGCTGAACTCTTGTGTTCTACTTTTTTCCGTCCTTTTTTCACCAATTGATTAATCGTTGGCATCATTCCACCTCCTTCCTATTCTTGGACCAATGCAACTACTGCCGCACTGACATCAATCCGGCAAATCTGCCCCAATTCTTTGCGTCCGACCCGTGTAATCACAATCTTCACGTCCTTTCCGTGACTGGCCATTTTAATCCGGCGGACGATATGCTCATCCACATCGTTGGCCAGGTAGACTACACAGGGTTTATTTTGTTGAATTGCCCGGAGTGTCTGTTTTAAACCGATCACTCTTCTCTTCTTGGTCTTAAGGTCAGGTTCACCCAATAGTATTCTCCCCTTACGTCCCAAGAATATATTGTTGAACAACCCAGACTTAAATAGTTTACCATCTTCATTTAGGGGTGTCAATAAAAATATTGTAAGCAGCGGGATAGAGCAACCGGGAATCCGGCCGCTCTATCCTTTCAACCTTAACCAACGGTCTTTTCATCGGCCGCCGGGGTTACCGCCTCCGGGAGTTGCTCATCTTCCTGACGCCCGACAGTAATCGCCCGGTATCTTGGCATCCCGGTCCCGGCCGGGATCAACTTGCCAATGATCACATTCTCCTTCAGGCCAATCAGCCCATCCCGTTTCCCTTTGATCGCGGCATCCGTCAAAACGCGCGTGGTCTCCTGGAAAGAAGCGGCCGACAGGAAGCTCTCGGTGGCCAACGAGGCTTTGGTGATTCCCAACAGCACGGGGCGGGCCACCGCCGGCGTGCCACCCATCGCTTCCACCCGGCGGTTTTCGTCTTCCAGTTCCATCAGGTCGACCAAGCTGCCGGGTAAAAGATCGGTATCCCCCGGGCTCTCCACTTTCCGTTTCCGGAGCATCTGGCGGACAACCACTTCGATCTGTTTGTCGTTAATCTCGACCCCTTGGGAACGGTAAACTTCCTGCACTTCGTGGACGAGATACATCTGGACCCCCCGGATCCCTTTAATCTTCAAGATATCATGGGGGTTGACCGAACCTTCAGTCAGCCGGTCCCCGGCCTCCACTTTGCTCCCGTCTTTCACCTTTAAGCGGGCGCCGTAAGGGATTTGGTAGAGGCGTTCTTCCCCTTCTTCCGTCTGGATGCTGACCCGCCGGATGCCTTTTACTTCCACAATTTTGACCGTCCCGCTGACTTCGGTGATAATGGCCTGCCCCTTCGGTTTTCTGGCTTCAAAGAGCTCTTCCACCCGGGGGAGACCCTGGGTAATATCTTCACCGGCCACCCCGCCGGTATGGAAGGTGCGCATCGTCAGTTGGGTACCCGGTTCACCGATGGACTGGGCGGCAATAATTCCGACCGCATCACCCACGTCGGCAATCCGCCCCGTTGCCAAGTTCCGTCCGTAACAGCGGGCGCATACCCCATGCCGGGTCCGGCAGGTTAAGACCGATCGGACTTTAACCTGTTCATAGCCGGCGGCCACGATCCGGTCGGCGATGGGCTCGGTTATTTCTTCGTTAAAACCAACAATAACCTCCCCGGTTTCCGGATTAACCAGGTCCTCGGCGGCGACCCGGCCGGTAATCCGTTCTTGCAAGGGCTCAATTATTTCGTCCCCGTCAGTGATCGCAGTTAAGATTATCCCGTCGGTCGTTCCACAGTCCTCTTCCCGGACGATCACATCCTGGGCCACATCCACCAGACGGCGGGTGAGATAACCGGAGGCGGCGGTCCGGAGGGCCATATCGGCCAAGCCTTTCCGCGCGCCATGGGTGGAGATGAAGAACTCAAGCACGGTCAGGCCTTCCCGGAAGTTGGCCTTGATCGGCAGGTCGATAATGCGTCCGGAAGGATCCGACATCAGTCCGCGCATCCCCGCCAGCTGTGACAACTGGGAGACATTACCCCGCGCCCCGGAATTGGACATCATCGCCACCGAGTTGAAGGGGTCGAAGTTCTTAATCACCGCCTGGGTCACATCTTCCTTCGCTTTCGCCCAAATGTCAATGAACCGTTGGTACCGTTCCTCTTTGGTAATCAACCCCCGCCGGTATTGTTGTTCAATAAGATCGCCCTGGCGTTCGGTCTCTTCAATGATCTCCTTCTTCTGCGGCGGGGTTAGGATATCGGCGGCGCCGATGGGCGTCCCCGACTGGGTCGCAAAACGGTATCCCAACCGTTTCAGTTGGTCCAAAATCTCGGCGGTGCGGTGGGTTCCATAACGCTGACAGACATAGGAGATAATTTGGTTTAGAACTTTCCGGGAAGTGCCGTTATCGCCGATTTTGGCAAAGATGCCATCCAAATAATCCTCGTCGATGTTCACCCGGTCTTTAAAGATCAAACGTCCAGCTGAAGTCTCCACCCGTCCTTTCTCCGTCCGCACTTTAATCTTGGCGTGGAGTTCGATATGGCCGGTATAGTAAGCGAGCATCGCCTCCGCCGGCGAGGCAAAAAGACGGCCTTCGCCTTTGGCGCCTTTCCGGATGATCGTCAGGTAGAAGCAACCAATCACCACGTCCTGGTTGGGCGTAGCCAGCGGCCGCCCATGGGCCGGCGATAAAATATTATGGGACGACAACATGAGGATTCTGGCCTCGGCCTGCGCCTCCGCCGAAAGGGGCACCTGCACCGCCATTTGGTCCCCGTCAAAGTCGGCATTATAAGCCGGACAAACCAACGGGTGGACCTTGATGGCCCGGCCTTCCACCAGCACCGGCTCGAAAGCCTGGATTCCTAAACGGTGCAAAGTCGGCGCCCGGTTGAGCAAGACCGGATGCTCCTTAATCACTTCCTCCAAAACATCCCATACTTCGGGACGGGCCTTCTCCACCATCCGTTTGGCACTTTTGATATTATGGACAAACCCCTGATCCACCAGTTTTTTCATGACAAAGGGCTTAAAGAGTTCCAGAGCCATCTCTTTGGGAAGCCCGCACTGGTGAATCTTGAGATCGGGCCCGACGACAATCACCGAACGGCCGGAGTAGTCCACCCGTTTCCCCAAGAGATTCTGGCGGAAACGGCCTTGCTTCCCACGGAGCATATCACTGAGGGATATTAAGGGCCGGTTCCCCGGGCCGGTGACCGGCCGGCCCCGGCGTCCGTTATCAAAGAGGGCATCCACCGCTTCCTGGAGCATCCGCTTTTCGTTCCGGACGATAATATCGGGGGCGCCCAGTTCCAGTAACCGTTTCAGCCGGTTATTCCGGTTAATGACCCGGCGGTAGAGATCATTCAGGTCGGAGGTGGCAAAGCGGCCGCCGTCCAACTGCACCATCGGCCTGAGTTCGGGCGGGATCACCGGAATGACATCCAAAATCATCCACTCCGGCCGGTGCCCCGATTTCCTTAAGGCTTCCACCACTTCCAAGCGGCGCGTGGCGCGGACTTTCCGTTGCCCGCTGACTTCCCGGATCTCCTTCTTCAATTCGGCGGCCATCTGATCCAGGTCGATCTCCGCCAGTAATCTTTTGATTCCTTCCGCGCCCATCATCGCGGTAAAACTGTTCCCGTACTTCTCGACCGCTTCCCGGTATTCATTCTCCGATAACAATTGCTTCTTGCTGAGTCCGGTCTCCTCCGGACCCGGATCCACCACCACATACGAAGCGAAGTAGAGGACCTTTTCCAAGGCCCGCGGCGACATATCCAGGAGCAGCCCCATCCGGCTGGGAATCCCCTTAAAGTACCAGATGTGGGAGACCGGAGCGGCCAGTTCAATATGGCCCAACCGTTCGCGCCGCACTTTGGAGCGGGTCACTTCCACCCCGCAACGGTCACAGACGATCCCCTTATACCTGACGCGCTTGTATTTGCCACAATGGCATTCCCAGTCCCGCTGGGGGCCAAAGATCTTCTCACAGAACAAACCTTCCCGTTCGGGTTTTAAGGTCCGGTAATTAATGGTTTCCGGTTTTTTCACTTCCCCGCTTGACCAAGCCCTGATCTGTTCGGGGGAGGCCAACCCGATTTTTATGGCGTCAAAATTATTGGCGTCCAACAAGGCTCAATCCCTCCCTGGCGCAAATTTTTCGTTGGCTAGCTGACCGGTGAATTATTTCTCGCGAATCGCCCGGAGCAAATCGTCGGGGGGAAACCCTCCTTCCGACTGGTCGTCCGTCTCCTCCTCATCGTCGAAGGCCGCAGGGAGATCCAGATCTTCCTCAAAATCCTCGGCTAACTCTTCATCCAGGTCTTCTTCTAAATCTTCCACCAAGTCCTCTTCCAGTTCATCATCATAGTCTTCCTCTTCTCCCGCGTCCAAACCCTCATCTTCGTCCAGGTCTTCCGCACTCTCTGCCCCGTCCTCCCCGGCTTCCTCTTCCTCCGTCCCGCTTTTCCGGGCCGAAATTTTCCCAGAGAAGGAGGGTTCTTCGATCTCCAGGCCTAATTCTTTGGCCATCTCACGGACGTCATCCTCGTCATCCTTCAGTTCAACTTCCGCCTCTTCGGCGAGGACTTTTACGTCCAAACCAAGACTTTGCAGTTCTTTAATTAAGACTTTAAACCCTTCGGGGACGCCGGGCTCCGGCACATTCTCCCCTTTGACAATGGCCTCATAGGTCTTCACGCGGCCGACCACATCATCGGACTTGACGGTGAGTAACTCTTGGAGCGTATAAGCGGCGCCGTAAGCCTCCAGGGCCCAAACCTCCATCTCGCCGAACCTTTGTCCACCAAATTGAGCCTTCCCGCCCAACGGTTGCTGGGTCACCAAGGAGTAGGGTCCGGTGGAACGGGCATGAATCTTGTCGTCAACCAAATGGGCCAGTTTTAACATGTAGATATAACCGACGGTAATTGGGCGGTCAAAAGGTTCGCCGGTCCGGCCGTCGTAGAGGGTGACTTTTCCGTTCCCCGGCAGTCCGGCCCGTTCCAAAAGCTCGCCGATCTCCTCCTCCGTAATCCCGTCAAAAACCGGGGTCGCGATATTAAAGCCCAAAGCCCTGGCTGCCCAGCCCAGGTGGGTTTCGAGGATCTGACCCAAGTTCATCCGGGAAGGCACCCCCAATGGATTAAGCAAAATTTCCACCGGGGTCCCGTCCGGCAAGAATGGCATATCCTCCACGGGTAAAATCCGGGCAATGACCCCCTTGTTCCCGTGCCGTCCGGCCATCTTGTCCCCTTCAGAGATCTTCCTTTTCTGGGCCACATAAACCCGGACCAGTTTATTCACCCCGGGAGAAAGCTCGTCTTCGTTCTCGCGGCTGAAGACTTTGACATCAACCACAATCCCGGATTCGCCGTGGGGGACTTTGAGGGAAGTATCCCGGACCTCCCTGGCCTTCTCCCCGAAGATGGCCCGCAACAACCTTTCTTCCGCCGTCAGTTCGGTCTCCCCTTTCGGCGTGACCTTTCCCACCAGGATATCGCCGGGACGGACCTCGGCGCCGATGCGGATGATCCCGTTTTCATCCAGATCATCCAAGGAACCCTCGGAGATATTGGGAATATCCCGGGTAATCTCCTCCGCGCCCAATTTGGTATCGCGGGCTTCACATTCATATTCTTCGATATGGATGGAGGTAAAGGTGTCATCCATCACCAGTTTTTCACTGATCAAAATCGCGTCTTCATAGTTAAAGCC
>JAAYHY010000124.1 GCA_012735135.1 Bacillota bacterium
GCTTTAGGCCGGGCGATCGTCCGGGAACCGAAGGTCTTCCTCATGGATGAGCCCCTTTCCAACCTCGACGCCAAACTGCGGGTGCAAATGAGGACCGAGTTACAGAAACTGCATAACCGGTTAAAGACCACGATCATCTATGTTACCCACGACCAGATCGAAGCGATGACGATGGGCGACCGGATTGTGGTGATGAAAGACGGTGTGATCCAACAAGTTGGCCGTCCGTTGGATATCTATGATCATCCCAATAATGTCTTTGTAGCCGGCTTTATCGGTACACCGCCGATGAACTTCTTAGAAGGTGTCCTCCGGCAAGAAGACGGCCGGTTGTATGTGGACTTTACTACCTTCAAGATTTATATCCCCGCCGGAAAATTCCAAACCGCCAATATGTATGTGGATAAGGAAGTTATCTTCGGGATCCGTCCGGAGAACATCAGCGAACTGGATGACACCCCCAACGCCAATCCGGAAGATGTGGTTCCGACCACGGTTGAAGTTAGCGAGCTGATTGGGTCCGAGACTTATCTTTGGGTTTCCAACGGACCGCATAGCTTTACCGCCCGGGTGGATGCCCATACCAAAGCGGAAGACGGGTCCGAACACAAATTGGTCTTCAACACCCAAAAAATCCATCTCTTCGACAAAGAAACGGAGAAAGCTATTCCCTAAAGTAGAAAAGAATTTCACGCCGATAATCCCTCATCGTTGCGGTGGGGGATTATTTTCATTATCTTATTGTAAAGGGCAAACTCGAAAGGAAGAGGGGAGAAGGAAGGTTACCATGTATTATTTGGGTATTGATTTAGGCGGGACTAATATCGCCATCGGGCTGGTAGATGAGCAGGGGCAAATTGTCCACCAGAGGAGCATCCCCACCGGGCGGGAACGCAGCGCCGATCTGATCCTGAAGGATATGGCAATGTTGGCGCTGAAAGTAGCGGAAGAAGCCGGCGTCGGGTTAGAACAGATTACCAGTGTGGGGGTGGGATCGCCAGGGGCGCCCGATGTGCAAAAGGGAGTTATCATTTACAATAACAACCTGGGGTTCCGTAACGTGCCGGTCCGGGCCGAACTGCAAAAATACCTTCCTTTGCCGGTGTATGTGGATAATGATGCCAACTGTGCCGCGCTGGCCGAAGGTTTACTAGGCGCGGCCGGGGGGGTGCGCCATTCGGTCACGGTCACGCTGGGCACCGGGATCGGCGGCGGCGTTATTATCGATCATAACATCTATAGCGGATTTAACAATGCCGGCGCCGAATTGGGGCATATGGTCATTGCCGCCGGTGGAAAACAATGCACCTGCGGGCGGAAAGGCTGTTGGGAAGCATATGCTTCGGCCCGGGGGTTGATCGAAGCGGCGCAAGCGGCAGCCAAGAAAAATCCCGCTTCCTTACTCTTTAAAATGGTTAACGGTGATCTAAACAAGATCACCGCGAAAACACCTTTTGATGCTGCTGAAGCCGGCGATGCCGTAGCCGCCGGTGTTGTTGATGAATACTTGGATTACCTGGCGGTCGGGCTCGGTAACATTATTAATATCTTCCAGCCGGAAGTGATCGTCCTGGGGGGAGGGGTCTCCAAACAAGGGGAAAGTCTGTTGCGCCCCCTCAACGCGAAAGTGGCCCGGGAGGTTTATGGCCAGGAAGGGGTCCCGGTGGCCAAGTTAAAACTGGCGGTTCTTGGCAACGAGGCGGGGATCGTCGGGGCGGCGCTGCTTGGTTTTCCGCCGGAGCGGCGGGCCTTGGTCAGCTTATTCGGGCCGGAGCGGGAGTGAGGGAAGGGGTTCCGCTGTGCTTCTTTCCGCCGGCCGGTAAAATTTTTGACAGCTTTTGATCAGCCCGGCGCTGATCACTTCCGCCATCCGCATGACCAGACTTAAGCGGGTGTTTTGGAGAACAAGGTATTCCATGAAACCGCCGACGTTTACAACGCCGATGATATGCATCTGCCCTACTTCGGGCAGATTTTTATTTACCCCCGTTCCCGGGCGGAGGGGACCGGGCTTAATGCTGATGTAACCGATACTTTCCGTCCGGCCCAGACAGGCATCGATAGCGATAATAAACGGACGGGCGAACCTTTCCTTTATTTCATTGATGGTCGCTTCCAGGTTGACCGCATGGATGGGCTGGTCCAGCGTACCGTAGACTGTAACCTGGGGAGGGAGTTGATCCTTGATTTTGCTCCCGACTAGAGGGCCTAAACTATCGCCGGTTGAGCGGTCGGTGCCGATACATAACAGGACAAGGGAAGAACCGTCGGCGCAGAAATGGGTTAACGACCGGTACAGATGTTCCGTGCATAATTGTTCGGCTCCATCACTGTTGGTATTAATGCGGCAGGGAAGCAAAGGTTGCCAATGGGCGGATTTCCGTGAAAGGGAGAACCACAAACTAACCCCTCCACCTTTCCTGAAAAATTAATACATTGTATCTTATGTAGTTTGGTGGAAGGGTATACATACTTTTCCCGTCCATGCTATAATAAAACTGCTTGTCAAGGTAAAACATTACAAATTAATATTAATAAACAAGGTTTTGGTAACGAAGAGGTGAACCGATGCGGACCAGGAATTTTGGGATCATTTTAATCTTACTTAGCTTTGTGGTCCTCTTTCGCCACCAGGATCTGGTGGCTCATGGTTGGTTGAATTATAGTCCATTGCTCCCGGTAGCCGGGGGGATACTATATCTGCTGGATTACAAGGAGACCAGAGAAAAGGCCAGTTTACGGATGGGCTTGATCCTAATCGTCCTTGGCGGGCTTTTTGGTTTCTTCCTCAACCATTAACGGGGGGCTGCTTTTATTTCCGACGAACTTAAGACCAAAGGAGAGTTGACTAGTGCGTAGTGGTGAAGAATTGGAACGTTTGGAAGAGATTATGCGGACGCTCCGGGGAGAACAGGGTTGTCCTTGGGACCGGAAACAGACCCACCGGACGTTGCGCGCGTCTTTACTGGAAGAGGCCTATGAAGTTTTGGAAGCGATTGAGGAAGACTCCCCGGAACATCTGCGGGAAGAATTGGGGGACCTATTATTGCAGGTTGTTTTCCATGCCCAGTTGGCGGCAGAAAAAGGCCGGTTTACCCTGGCCGACGTTTTAGCCGACCTCAACGCAAAGCTAATCCGGCGGCATCCCCATGTTTTTGGCGACCAAGAGGCAAACGGGGCGGAAGGAGTAATTGCCAACTGGGAACGGATTAAAGCGGAGGAAAAGGGGGAAGAAAGGCCGTCGGCGCTTTCCGGCGTGCCAACCACCTTCCCGGCTTTAATGCGGGCGGAAAAGGTCCAGGCAAAAGCAGCCCGGGTCGGCTTCGACTGGCCTGATATCCACGGACCGTTAGCCAAGGTCCAAGAGGAAGCGAAAGAACTGGTGGCGGCCTGGGAAGCCGGGGTAAAGAGCGAAGAAGGCCGTCGTCGGTTGGAAGAGGAATACGGCGACCTCCTTTTTTCCTTGGTTAATTTGGCCCGTTTCCTTCAGATCCGGCCTGAACTTGCCTTATTGCGCAGCACCGAGAAGTTTATCCGTCGTTTCCAGCATTTGGAGAAAAGAGTGGCGGCCAAGGGAGAGAAGCTAACCGCCCTCACCTTGGAGGAGATGGACGCGCTTTGGGAGGAAGAAAAGGAAAAGGCGTAAAAAACGCAGGGTAAAAGATGAAGCATTGTATAATCCCGTCCCCCTTCGGTTAAATTTTAAACAGACTACGGGGAGGGATTCGAATGTTGCAGCCAAGAAAGGCACGGGGTCTGTATCCGGTCCTCTTTGGTCTCCTGCTCCTCATTCCGCTCTTGACCGGTTGTCCCGACGGGGAAGGGAATGTGGCGAGAAAACAAAGACAGGAACCGGAGATCACCGTCTACTTCCATGAGACCAAAGAGCGGAAAAAAATGTCGATCGAGGAATATCTCCTTGGGGTGGTGGCCGGGGAGATGCGACCGGACTGGCCGGTGGAGGCCTATGCAGCCCAGGCCATAGTCGCCCGCACTTTCACCATGGATTTTATCGCCGACGGCGGAACAAAAGAAGAGCATAACACCGATATCTCCACCGATGAAGAAGAAGCCCAGGCTTATAACGCGGCGGCGATTACGCCGGCTATCCGGGAAGCCGTCGCCAAGACCAGGGGACAAGTGATGACCTACCGGGGGAGGTACGTGAAAGGGTGGTTCTCGGCCAGTTGCGGCGGGCAGACCGCCTTAGCCCGGGATGGCCTGGGGTATAAAGAAAAGGAACCCGCTTATATGCGGTCGGTCTCCTGTCCCGAGGCGGATGTCATTCCGGAAAGCGAATTATTCTGGTCCCATAAATTTTCCCCCCAGGAACTCGCGAAGGCCCTGTCGGAACTGGGACAAAACATTGGCCCCGTCTCCCGGATTGCTGTTACCTCCCGGAGCAAAGATTCCCACCGGGCAACGGCGTTAAAATTTACCGGGGCGAACGGGGAAGCGACCGTGGCGGGGGCGGATTTCCGGATCGCCGTGGATCCGCAAAAAATGCGTTCCATTTGGCTGACCGATATCAAGCATGAAGCCGACGGCATCATCTTAGAGGGCCGGGGCTTCGGCCATGGGGTCGGATTATGCCAGTGGGGAGCTTATGCCCTGGCGAAAAAGGGGAAAAGCCCCGAGGAGATCATTAAGCATTATTACCCGGAAGTGAAGGTTACTAAATTATGGTAGAGAGTCGCCCGTTCTAGTCATAAACCTAAAGCATAAAGCTGTCAACCGGCCACGGTAGACAGCTTTTAAATTCTTGTTTATTTCTTTAATGGGGACAAGGATCGGAGTAATAGGCGCCTATCTCTTAGTTCATGCGGTTAATAATGTTTTAAGCCCGCCAATTGAAATTTTGGGGAAAATACAGATGAAGCAGTTTTTAAAGCTTAAAAGAGAAAGCTCCTTTTTGGTCCAAATGCCCATCTTTGTTCATATGATAGGGTAGAGAAAAACTGATCAGAGGTGGCAAGGATGGAGCAGAGGGGATTAAAGAACAACCATCAACTGACCCTGGTCCACCGGGAAAAACTGACCATCGACGGCGTTACGAACGTGGGCAGTTACGACCCGGCCGAACTTCTCCTCGAGACGGAAGACGGCGTATTGGTGATAAAGGGGGAAAATCTCCATTTGACCCAGCTCAATTTGGAACAGGGGAAAGTCGGCTTGACGGGGGTCATCAATTCGCTGGTTTACAGTAACGAATCGCTGAGCCAGAGAAGCAGAGGCCTGTTAGGCAAGATTTTTAAATGAAGAGGGAAACACCTCTTTTTTTTTACAGTCGATTCCGGCAGGAATCCTTGTTGATTTATGGAAGCTTATATAAGTTCCTCCATTTGCAGCAAGAACTGATTAGCATGAAACGAACCGAGGTGCAGGATGAAGAAGAACCTCTGTTTTGCCCTTCTTTTGATCGGTCTTTTTAGTTTGAGTATGGCCTTGCCTATCACCGTTCACTCGGCCGTGGAGTTAAGCAATACGGGCGCCGAGTACCGTTTTGGGAAGGTTAAGGCTTTGTCCCGTCCTTTGCGCTGGAAGAAGATGACGACCCCGCATTTTGAGATCTACTTCTACCAAGGCCTGGAAGAACTGGCCAGACGGAGCGCCCGGATTTTGGAAGAAGAGGCTTTTGGCCGGGTGTTCCCGGATTTCCAGGGTTTATACACGCTGACGCCCTACCGGAAAATTAGGGTGATTCTCTTTGCGTCCAGGAACGAGTACCAGAATTCGCAAGCCAGCGGTCTTTCCCTTACCGATACTTCGGAAGGGGTTGCCCACATCCTGATCAACCGGTTGGTGGTGATTGGACAACCGACTTTCCGGGATTTACGGGGGGTTTTAACCCATGAAATTACCCACTTGATTACAATTGGCCCTTTTCGGAACAACTTGTTATACGGGGTGACCGACGGGGTGCCCGGGTGGATCGCGGAAGGGTTGGCCGAATACTATATGCCGGCTGAGACCCGCTTTCCCAACCGGGAGGTAGCCCTCCGCGATGTGGTCCTCCGGGATAAAGTTGATTCGCTCAGCACCATCTCAATGGTCAGCGGTAACCTGCATTATGCCGAAGCCTGGTCGCTAATGGATTATCTGGCCCGGAAATATGGGCAGGACCAATTGGCGCCCATGTTGGAAGCCGTCGTCAAGCAAGGCCACCGGGACCGCACCTTTAAACAACTCTTCGGCCGGGATCTTCAGGAGTTATGGACGGACTGGCGGGAAGAGTTGAAGACGATCTATCAAGCAGGGGCCGATTTCCCCCCGTATACCGGGGAGAATGAGCCTTTGTTCCCCGACTACCGGGACCAAGCTATGGTTAAGGTCGGCCCCGGGGGAGAAGTATTTTTCCTCTCCACCAATCTGGGGCGGATTTACGATCTCTATTTGGCCGATGGCGCTCAGGTGCGCAGACTGACCGAACAGACTGTTCTGGCTTATGATTTAGCCCCCGATGGACGGCAACTGGTTTTCCTCTCCGATGAGGAAGGAGAACGCCGCTTATACCGGTTAGACCTGACTTCGGGTGTGGTTACGCCCATCACTTCGGAGATTACTAACCCCATCGCCGTGGCCTGGTCTCCTCAAGGGGATCGCTTGGCGGTAGCCGCCAATCTTAAAGGGGACGCCGATCTTTTTCTTATAGCGCCGGATGGGCGGCTTTTGGGGGTGGTTGCCAACTCGCTCGAGGATGAAACCGCGCCGGCCTGGGCTCCCGACGGACAGCAGTTGGTCTATGTCGCCCCCTACGAACACTATGACCAACTTTACCTCTGGAACGGGGAGACCACTCGCCGGGTGACCGCGGGTGACCAACACCACCGCCATCCCGTTTGGCAAAGCGATGGAAAGTTGTACTGCCTGACCGGGGACCGTGGTTACTACCGTCCGGCCGCCGTCGATTTGGCCACCGGTACGGCGACGCCCTTCTGGCCCTACCGGGAGAGCGTCTTGGAACTAACCCCGAGGGAGGATGGGTTTTTCGTTCTTCTTTATAACGACCAGCGGGCTGAGGTTTATCGATTCCAACCTTAAGGGGGTAAGCACGATGGGGAAAAAAAGATCCGCCCGGTTCTTCCGGTTTCTGCTGGTTATTCTTTTTTTGGCGGCTCCGGGAGGGGCGGGCGCCCAGGCTGCTCCGGAGTATGAAGAATACCGTTCCCAGTTGGAGATGGAATACTTTATTCCCATCGTTTTATATGACGGTACTTTTTCAGCGGCCACTTACGGAAAGATGAGCAGTATCCTCCGGGATCAGGAACTGGAATTTATCCTGCTGGCGTCGGGCGACGAAACGGTGAATCTGGTTTTAGGCTACACTTATCATGCCCCCTTTTGGTCATATGGGGTAAACCTTTACCACATGCCCGTTTACACCGGCCCACCGTGGGGAATGGGTTTTTGGGAGCGGCAGCGGGGCGTCAGTCTCTTGGCCAGCCGGCACTATACCAACCAAACCCGTTTGGATCTTCGGGTTCAGTATGAGGATTTTGCTCCCGAAAGTTATTTCCGGTATCCGGTGGATACCGCTTCCCTCTTTGGCTTGGAAGCGACTTTGACCCATGATGATTTTAACTTTCTGACCCAAGCCGGATCCAGAGGCTACCTCAGTGTGGGTAGCGCCTATCCCTTCCTGGGTACGGCCTATAAAAATCTGAAGGTGGAAGGGGATTTCCGTAAATATTGGTCTCAGGGGCGGGCAACGTTGATTATGGCCGGACGGGCCGGTAAAATATGGGGCACTTACCCGACCCACCGGGGATTCGCCCTTGGCGGAATTCAACAGGTCAGTATCAGCAGTTTAGGGACCTTGACCAATCTAGGGTTCTCCGGGACGCTGGCTGATACGGTTCTCCGCGGTTACCCGGCCTATCGCTTCCGGGGGAACGGTTTTTGCTTAACCAATTTGGAGCTACGGATGCTTATTTGGCCCGCTTCCTACCGGCAGCTTAGAAAGACCGGTCTTTCCCTTGGGGTCTTTACCGACGCGGGTTGGGTTTGGGATGGTGACCGGCGGGTTTCGGCCGCCCCCGCCGTTGGCGCCGGGAGTGGTTTACGCTTTTATGCATTGGGTTTAAATATAGGCTTGGACTACGCGCTTCCGCTGAATGCCGGAGAGCCACAGCCCCGCTGGCACTTTAGCCTGGGGGAAGTTTTTTAAAGTGTTCAACCTTCGCTAAGAATACTCACCTGAGAAATTCAGTTGTCCGCTCATGCCAGCTACATTAATGACAAGAAGTGAATCGGGGCAAAGCCGGGTGCGTCGGCAGCTATTCTGTAAGATGAAAAGCAAAGCCGGGTGGGCGACAGGTATAACCCCCCTTATTTTGGCCAAGAATGGTAATAAGGGGTGGTTATCGAATGAAAATAAAGGTTGCATTGACCATCGTCTGTTTATTGACCGTCGCCTCCTGGACCGGAGCAACCGGCAACGGATTCTCCTTTCCGACCCGTCATCGAGTAGCCGCCGCCCTCCATAAGTGTGGGGAAGATTACGGGCCGCTAACGGTTGAGGAAGGGGAAGTCACAGCGGTGGGAGCCGGCTGGATTAGCCTCCGGTCGAATCAAGCCGGAGAAAAAACCTTTTCTTGTATGGACGCAGAGATCTTTGTGAATGGCAACGCCGGAGACCTTCCGGCTTTACGCCCGATTGCGCCCGGGTTTAACTTTGCCGTCCGTCTTTACTTCGACCAACATGGGATCCTCCGCCTGGTGGACGGTTGGTATGTCGGCGTGGAAGTGGAAGTCCTTGCCGTGGAGGCTGAAGGCCGCTTGCTGACGGTTCAACCTTTGGACCAAGCCCAAACCTATCATCTAATCCTCTCTCCGCATCTTGCCCCCTCCAGCCCAGTGCTCACGCCGGGGAGCATCTGTTTTCTCCTGCTCGATTGGGAAGACCGTGTCCGCAAAATATTAAGGCCAGAATAAAAGAAAACCGCTCTTGGCCTGGAAAGGCAGGATCAAAGGGGTATCTAGCGAATAAAAAATGAGTAGTCGCCCACACCGGCTTCCGCTTGCTTGAACCGGGGGATGAAAATTCAAGCCGGGTGAGTCGACAAGCAGCGAAGACATTTTCCAGGTAGGGAATGTGCTTAAGGATCCGAAAGAAAGGGCGAGCGTGTTTGGGGATTAATGTCTTAGTAGTAGATGATTCCGCTTTTATGCGCCAATTGATTAAACAGATGCTAGAGTCCGACCCCGAGATCAAAGTGGTCGGGATTGCCACCGATGGTCTGGATGCCTTAAACAAAATCGAATTTTACCGGCCCCAGGTGGTAACCTTGGATTTGGAGATGCCCCGCATGGACGGCCTCTCCTTTCTGGCTGAAGTGATGCGGAAACATCCCCTTCCGGTGGTGGTGGTCAGCTCTTTAGCGGTGGAAGGGGGCGAACAGACCCTTCAAGCTTTGGAGTTGGGCGCTGTTGATTTTATAACTAAACCGGTTTCCCGCCCTTCCGAAGCCCTTTGGCGCATCCAAGACGAACTGGTCCATAAGGTGAAAGCAGCCGCCGGGGTAAAACCCGAAATCATCCGGCAGTTACCCGCCGCTTCACCTGTTGTGCCGAAAACCGTTAGTAGTGGTATACCCCCCGGAATTGTGGCGATTGGCGCTTCCACCGGGGGCCCTCGTGCCCTTCGTTATCTATTGTCTCAACTCCCGGCTGATTTTCCATGGGGGATCATTATCGCCCAACATTTGCCCAAGGAATTTACCCAAAGCTTTGCCATCCGTTTGGATTCGCTCTCCCCGTTACCGGTCAGGGTGGCGACAGATGACGCCGAAGTAATGCCTGGCCAGGTCTACGTTGCCCCTTCCGGTCTGCAAACGGGGGTCGTTTCGAAAAAAGGAAAATTCTTGATCAAATTGGAGAAAAGTGATGCCCTTTACCGGCCTTCTGTCGATTACCTCTTTGCGTCGGTAGCCGCGGCCAGTAAAAAAAGGACCATCGGGGTCTTACTGACCGGGATGGGCGCCGATGGCGCTTACGGTTTAAAGCTTATCAAAGAGGGCGGCGGGATCACCATTGCCGAAGCACCGGCCACTTGTGTCATTTACGGGATGCCACGGGTCGCCGTTGAAATGGGGGCGGTCCATTACCAATTGCCGCTACCCGAGATTCCCGGCTCTCTCTTATCGGTCCTGGCCAAATTCGGCCCGAAAAAGATGGCGAGAGTGGAAAAGAATGACACTCCTTGAGTTGGTTGAAACCCGGATGCGCGAATTACCCACCCTCCCGCGAGTAGCGCAACGCGTGGTCAGCCTCATTAACAACCCCAGTACTTCTGCGTCCGAACTGGAACAGGTAATCAAACATGACCAGGTTTTAACGGCGCGCGTGTTAAAACTGGTCAACTCGGCCTATTATGGGTTTCCCCGCCGGATCACCACGGTCGGACAAGGGATTGTGATCTTGGGCTATAAAGCCCTTAAAGAACTGGTGCTCAGGATAAGCATTGCCGACCTCTTCCGGATGAAAGGCAATCATAAGGGTTTTGACCGGACCGCCTTGTGGCAGCATGCGGTCGGAACGGCGGTTGGGGCCAAGACCTTGGCGCGCAGCGCCGGTTTACCGCTGGAAGAAGAGGCGTTCATCGCCGGTCTCCTCCATGATCTGGGGATTCTCCTGTTGGATCTTTGTTTAACAACCGAATTCGAAGAGTTGATCCACTTGACCACTGCGCATCATTTGCCGCTGATCCGGGCGGAGGAAAAAGTCTTGGGATTCAATCATACGCTGGTCGGGAAGATGCTAGCGGTAAAATGGAACCTTCCTCCCTTGTACGTGGAAGCACTCCGCCATCATCACCAACCGGTCCAGACTAGAAATCACTGGGCAGCGACGGCCTTGGTCTTTCTTGCCGATAATTTGGCCCAGGAAGCCGGGATCGGCTTTTTGGAAGGCTATGACGCCGACCCCGATTTCAAAACAGAAGTTTGGGGCTGGCTTGAACTGTCACCGGAACAAAAGCCTGATGTATTACGACAAATGAAGAGAGAAATGCTCCGGGCCGCCGATTTCTTTAATTTAGATTAAAAGGATCGGGAGGCGGTTATTTGCAGTAGATACAATCTCCGCCAGACTGGATGATGTTCCTTTGGAGAACAACATCCGGCCTCGGCTGGGTAAATGTCGGTCAAGATAACCGTTTATACGGGCGACGAGTGATCGGGCTCGAACGTCGAGAGTACTTATAAGTTGAGGTGAGCAAATGCAACTAGCCGATTTCGAGACGAAGACCTTGGCCGAACTCCAGAAGATGGCCAAGGAATTCGGTATTGACAACTATACCCGGTACCGCAAACGGGAGCTCATTTACGAGCTCCTCAAAGTCCTGGCCACCCAAGAAGGCCGGATCTTCTCCCAGGGGGTGCTGGAGATCCTCCCTGAGGGTTTTGGTTTTTTGCGGGTGGAGAATTACGAACCGGGTCCGAATGATGTTTACGTTTCCAACTCACAAATCCGCCGTTTTCACTTGCGTACCGGCGATTTGGTCGCTGGACAGGTCCGGCCCCCAAAGGAGAACGAGCGCTATTTTTCCCTCCTTAAAACCCAAGCCGTCAACTACCTCGATCCCGACACCTACCAAGAAAGAACCTATTTTGAGGAACTGACCCCCATTTACCCTCAGGAACGGTTGGTTTTGGAGACCCATCCGAAGGAACTGGCCATGCGGTTGGTGGATATTATTGCGCCGATTGGCAAAGGTCAACGGGGCATGATCGTCGCGCCACCAAAGGCCGGGAAAACGACTTTACTGAAGAATATTGCCAACAGTTTGACGAAGAACCATCCCGATATTTACCTTATTGTCCTCCTCATCGATGAACGTCCCGAGGAAGTAACCGATATGGAGCGGTCGGTCTCGGGCGAGGTCGTCAGTTCCACCTTTGATCAACCGGCCGAGAACCACGTGCGGGTGGCCGAACTAGTCCTGGAACGGGCGAAACGACTGGTGGAAGTGAAAAAAGATGTGGTGATTCTCCTTGATTCCATTACCCGCTTGGCCCGGGCATACAACCTGGTGGAACCGCCCAGTGGACGAACGCTCTCCGGCGGGGTTGATCCGGGCGCCCTCCATAAGCCGAAGCGGTTCTTTGGCGCCGCCCGGAAGATTGAGGAAGGCGGCAGTTTAACAATTATGGCCACCGCGCTGGTGGAAACCGGGAGCCGGATGGATGATGTGATCTACGAAGAATTTAAAGGCACCGGTAATATGGAGCTTCACCTGGACCGGAAACTGGCCGACCGGCGGATCTTCCCCGCTATTGATCTGGTCCGTTCCGGAACTCGTAAGGAAGAGCTCTTGCTTGACCATAAAGATCTGGAAATGACCTGGGTTTTAAGGAAACTCCTCAGTTCGCTGGGACCGGCGGAAACGATGGAACTCCTTTTAGACCGGCTGGCCCATACGGAAACCAATAAAGAATTACAGGGTTTAATCCTTAACTCTTCCTTCGCCGAGAATGTGCTCAGCAAAAGAGGGCAACTGGGAAACTAACCTTCCTCCGCGTCCATATTTAACCTCCACGCTTCCATCATTAACCTTTTCCCTACGTATGAAATAAATTAGTTACGGAAATGATAAAGCAAGCCATTGGTTTCATCCTGCATTAACAGGGGAAAGCTGACGAGAACTGCGGAGGTAGACATATATGGATGGGAACCTAAAAATAAATTTAGGTCGGAAAAGCATCTATTATCTTATAGCCCTCTTTCTGCTCTCCGGTCCGGCCGGTGGGAAGGAAGAAAGCAAACAACCGATTAACCCCTTGGATCTCTTACGTCCCCATTTAAAAAGCGTTATGCTGTCGGTAGCGACCGGAGATCCTGTCCCGGCTCCGGTCCAGGCCCGTTCTGAAAAGGCTGATGTGCAGCCGGAAAAAACCGTGAGCTCCAATCCCCTTCACGACCAGGATCGTTACCAAGTCCGTCAGGGGGACACTTGTTGGGCCATTGCCAAACGGTACGGGATGAGTGTGGAGGAATTAAAAGCCCTCAATCCTGGCTTGAACCCGGAAAAGATCCGGTCCGGCCAGTATCTCCAGGTACGGAGAACAGCCACCGCCAGCCGGGGGCGGAGCGGGCCCCGGAATGCGCCGGTAACTGCCCAAAGTCCGTTCCCTTTACACCATCCCCTGGCGGGCGCCAAGTTAACTTCCAGATACGGGATGCGCTGGGGACGGATGCACCGGGGAATCGACCTGGCTGCTCCGGCGGGAACACCAATTAAAGCGGCGGCTTCCGGGACGGTGATCTTTGCCGGCTGGCAAAGGGGTTATGGTCTGATGATCATCCTCGACCACGGTACTTGTAAAACCAAATACGCCCATAATACCGAGAACTTGGTGCGCGTGGGGGATGAGGTCCTCCGGGGTCAGCCCATCGCCAAAGTGGGACGCACCGGGAATGCCACCGGAAACCATCTCCATTTTGAACTTGAGGTCGACGGAAAAACCGTTGATCCTTTACTTTATCTCCGGTGAAAGGGCCGGCGAGGGAGAAAGAAGGCGGTAGCGGTCAAGAATGTGCATAAGGGGGGGAATTACCCCCAACATTCTTTTTTTTTTTCCCAAAAATAGCGGATAAAAAGGAAAAAATCCCCTTGTCGATCCGGTGAAGATGATCTAAAATGAAGACAAAGGTCAGGAAAGGTCAGGACATAAAAGGGGTGTTGCCAATGGGGTCACTTTCTGACCTGATTGAGCAATATTTACAGGATTTACTGGCGAAAACCGGGAGTGTTGAGATTCAACGCCGGCAGCTGGCACAGATGTTCCGGTGCGCGCCCTCCCAAATCAATTACGTGCTGGAAACCCGTTTTACCATGGATCATGGCTATTTAATCGTCAGCCGCCGGGGCGGCGGCGGTTACATCAAGATTATCCGGGTTAACTGGTACGAGGAACCGGATTTTCCGGAGAAGCTGACCGCCCTGATCGGCGCCGAAATTAGCCGGGAAGGCATGGCCAGTCTTCTCCAGCGTTTAGTCAGAGATGAGCTGATCACGGAGAAGGATTCCTGGCTCATATGGGAGATTATCAACCGGGAACTGGAGAATCCAGTTCTGCCGGAGGAGAAGAAAGACACCGAGCGGGCCATCTTGCTCCGGACTGCCCTTTTGGTGCTGTGCGGGCGAGCATAGTCCATAATTTTAAGTAAAGGAGTGGGGGAAATGTGGTGTGAACGGTGTAAACAACGGCCGGCGACGGTGCACATAACCAAAGTCGTTAACAACTATAAAACCGAATCCCACCTGTGCGCGGCTTGCGCCCAAGAAAGCGGGATTGATCCTGGAAAAGAACTGGGCTTCCTTTTTGAACCGGAATTTTCCTTCCATAACTTATTAGCCGGGTTGTTGGAGAATGAAGTCGGGTCTCAACAAGAGGGGTTTAGCCCATATCTGGAGACAACGGAAAAATGTCCTACTTGCGGACTGACTTTTACTGACTTTAGAAAGATCGGCTTCCTGGGTTGTGCCAATTGTTACCGGATTTTCAGCGACTATCTGGAACCGCTCCTCCGGCGGGTGCATGGGAATATTACCCATACGGGAAAAGTCCCCAAGCGGACCGGAGGCAAGGTGCGCCTGAAGAAGGAGATTGAAGACCTCCGCCGTAAGCTTCAGGACGCCATCCGGCGGGAAGCCTATGAAGAAGCGGCAAAGCTTCGCGATGAGATCAAAGCGAAGCAAGAAAAGTTAAAGTAGGAGGTGGCGGCCGTGGATTTACAGGACAAAATCAAGCAATTACTCCCCGGCTGGCTTGAGGGGCCGGCGCCCGATGATGATGTGGTGTTGAGCAGCCGGGTCCGCTTGGCCAGAAATCTGGCCCGTTATTCCTTTCCCCACCAGGCCGGGGAAAAAGAGCTGGAAGCCGTCATCGGTGAAGTGGAGAGCGCCTTAAAAAAATCGGGTTTTACCTTGGAACGGCTGGACGGTATGGGCGAGAGCGACCGACTGCTTCTGGTCGAACAATACCTGATCAGCCCGGACCTCTTAAAAAACCCGTCCCACCGGGGGGTCATGGTGAACCGCGAACAAAACCTGGCCATTATGCTTAATGAAGAGGACCACCTCCGGATCCAGAGCATCCTCTCCGGGTCGCGACTGAAGGAAGCCTGGGCTGCGGGGAACCGGGTAGATGATCTCCTGGAAGCGGAGTTGGAGTACGCCTTTACCGAAAAGATCGGGTATTTGACCACTTGCCCGACGAATGTCGGGACCGGGCTTAGGGTTTCGGTGATGCTGCATTTACCGGCCTTACAGATGGTGAACCAAGTGAAAAAGGTCCTTTCCGTCCTCCCCCATGTAGGCCTGAGCGTACGGGGGATCTATGGGGAAGGGACCGAGTCGGCCGGGAATTTATACCAAATCTCCAACCAGGTAACCCTTGGCCTAAGTGAAGAGGAGATTATCAGTAAGATTCTTTCGGTAACCAAACAAGTGATTGATCAAGAACGTTCCGCCCGGGAAGCGTTGCTGGCCAATGATTCCCGGTTGCAACTGGAGGATCGGGTGCACCGGGCCTATGGCCTGATGAGGGAGGCTCGCCTCCTCACCTCGGAAGAAGCGCTTAAGCTCTGGAACAATGTGTTGCTGGGAGTGGAATTAAAGCTGATCTCCGGGGTCACCGTGGAGCGGGTCAAAGAACTGTTCTTCCTGATCCGGCCGGGTATCCTCCAACATTTGATTGGGAAGGATTTGACCCCCGAGGAACGGGATTACTACCGGGCGGCCGTGGTGCGGGAACATTTAAGGACGGCACGGAGATAATATAAATATTAAGGAGAGAGGTGAAAAATATGTTTGAAAGATTTACCGAACGGGCGCGACGCGTCGTTCTCCACGCCCAGAAGGAAGCGGCGAGGTTAAGACATAACGTGATCGGCACCGAACATCTCCTCCTGGGCCTTGTCAAGGAGAGCGACAGTGTGGCGGCGAAGGCGCTTGAGTCGTTAGGTGTTGATCTGGGGAAAGTCCGGACTGAAGTGGAAAAGATTATCGGAGTCGGTGATGAACTGATCTTCGGTGAAGTGCCCTTTACCCCGCGGGCGAAACGCGTTCTGGAACTGGCTTGGGATGAAAGCCGTCAGTTGGGCCATAATTACGTCGGGACCGAACATATCCTGCTTGGTCTGATCCGGGAAGGCGAAGGAGTAGCGGCGCAGGTTCTGAAAAACCTGGGGGTGGATTTGGAGACGGCCCGTAAACAAATATTCAGTCTCTTAGGGGGCAATGTGGGCGCCGGTTTTGCGCCCAAAGGCGGCGGGCCAAGCAAAACCCAGACCTTGAACCAATTCGGCCGGGATTTAACGGAATATGCCAAACTGGGGAAACTG
Source organism: Bacillota bacterium (assembly GCA_012735135.1). GTDB lineage: Bacteria > Bacillota > UBA4882 > UBA10575 > UBA10575 > Capillibacterium. Next base: position 16,348 of record JAAYHY010000124.1, read on the forward strand.
GACCCGGTGATCGGGCGGGAAAAAGAGATTGAACGGGTCATTCAGGTGCTCTCCCGCCGGACCAAAAACAACCCGGTTTTAATCGGAGAACCGGGTGTAGGGAAAACCGCCATCGTCGAAGGGCTGGCCCAGCAGATCGTGGCCGGCGATGTGCCGGAGATTCTCAAGAATAAACGGGTGATCACCCTTGACATGGGCGCCATGGTGGTCGGTTCCAAATACCGGGGTGAATTTGAGGAACGGATGAAAAAAGTGCTCGAAGAGATCAGAAACGCCGGTGATGTGATTCTCTTCATTGATGAACTGCATACATTGATTGGGGCCGGGGCGGCGGAAGGCGCCATCGATGCGGCCAATATCCTCAAACCGGCGTTGGCCCGGGGCGAACTTCAATGTGTCGGGGCGACGACCTTGGATGAATACCGCAAGCATGTGGAGAAGGATGCCGCTTTGGAAAGACGGTTCCAGCCAATCCTGGTGGGTGAACCCAACCGGGAAGAAACGGAATTGATCCTCAAAGGTTTACGGGACCGTTATGAAGCCCACCACCGGGTGAAGATTACGGACGAAGCAATTAAAGCGGCGGTGGACCTTTCCGACCGGTTTATCTCCGACCGCTTCTTACCGGATAAGGCCATCGATCTGATCGATGAGGCTTCCTCCAAAGTCCGGTTGAAAACGACCATTACCCCGCCCAACCTGAAAGACCTGGAAGACCGGATTGAGCAGGTGCAGAAGGAGAAGGAAGCGGCCATCCGGAACGAGGAGTTCGAAAAGGCGGCCAATCTCCGGGATGAGGAACAAAAGCTCCGCGCCCAATTGGAGGCCGACCAGAACGACTGGAAAAACCGGCAAAGCCGTTGGGAACCGACCGTGACCGAAGAGGAGATCGCCGAAATCGTGGCCAGTTGGACGGGGATTCCGGTGACCAAATTACAGGAGGGGGAAGGCGAGCGTCTCCTCCGCCTCGAAGAGGTCTTACACCAGCGGGTGATTGGGCAAAACGAAGCCATTGATTCGGTAGCCAGGGCCGTCCGGCGGGCCCGGGCCGGGTTGAAAGATCCGAAACGGCCGGTGGGTTCCTTTATCTTCCTGGGGCCGACCGGGGTCGGCAAGACCGAGCTGGCCAGAGCCCTGGCGGAGGCCCTCTTCGGCGATGAAAACGCCCTGATCCGTCTGGATATGTCCGAGTATATGGAACGGCATACCGTTTCCCGGTTGGTCGGGGCTCCTCCCGGCTATGTCGGGTATGACGAAGGCGGCCAGTTGACGGAGAAGATCCGCCGGAAACCCTACAGCGTCATTCTGCTGGATGAAATCGAAAAGGCCCACCCGGAAGTCTTCAACATCTTGCTCCAGGTTCTTGAGGACGGGCGGCTCACCGACGCTCAGGGCCGGACGGTAGACTTTAAAAACACGGTCCTGATCATGACCTCCAATGTGGGGGCCAATCTAATTGAGCGGTCGGGTCCAATTGGATTCAAAGTCCAAACGGAAGAGGCGGATGAGACCGTTGATTATGAACGGATGAAAGAACGGGTCTTGGATGAGTTGAAGCGGACTTTCCGGCCGGAGTTTTTAAACCGGATTGATGACATTATCGTCTTCCATCCCTTAAAGAAAGAAGAATTGGAAGCCATCATCGAGCTAATGCTGAAGAATCTGCGGGTGCAATTGACCGAGCAAGGCTATCAGCTGGAGATCACGGCGGAAGCGAAAGAACTGATCTACCGGGAAGGTTATGATCCGGTCTTTGGTGCTCGTCCTTTACGGCGGGCGATCCAAAGGTTGGTCGAGAATCCGCTGGCCGATGAGATTCTCCGCGGGACTTTCAAGAGCGGAGACTTGATCCGGGTATCGGTGGAGGATAACCGGCTTAAGTTTGAGAAGAAGGAAGCCTCCTCCTTGGTTTAGATAAAATAAGGTAAAAGCCTAAAAAATCCTTTCCTGCGGGGAAGGATTTTTTAGTAAAATTAAGAAGATTTATCTATCGAATCCACCAGCTACGGGAAGAAAAGAGTCGAGTTGTATGGGGAAAAGATCCTTTTACCTCTGCGCCAATTGCGCCTATGAATCGCCGAAATGGTTGGGGCGATGCCCATCCTGCGGAGAATGGAACACCTTTGTGGCGCAGGAAACGCCGCGCGCCCAACCGGCCCGGTCTTCTTCCCCGGCGCTGAAAAGAGCGGCTCCGCTGACGCCGGGCGCGGAAGAAGCCGGACCGGAGCGGCGGATGGTCATTGGCCGGCCGGAACTGGACCGCCTCTTTGGCGGCGGATTGGTGCCCGGCTCCATGGTTTTGCTAGGGGGCGAACCGGGGGCGGGGAAATCTACCTTGCTTTTGCAGATCGCCGCCCTCTTGGCGGAGAAGTACGGCCGGGTGCTTTACGTCAGCGCCGAGGAGTCGCCGGCCCAAGTCCGTCTCCGGGCGGGCCGGTTGGGGGTTAACGCCCCGGAACTCTATCTCTTGCCCGCCGAAGCCATCGAGGCCGTCCGGACGGAAGTGGAAGAATTAAACCCGGTTGCGGTTATTCTCGATTCGGTCCAAACCTTAAAGACCACCGACCATCCGGGCTTGGCCGGGAGTCCCATCCAAGTCCGGGAAGTGGTCCAGGGCATCATGGGGCTGGTCAAGGAACGGGGTATGATCTGCTTTTTGGTGGGACATATTACCAAAAGCGGATTATTGGCCGGACCAAAGCTGATCGAGCATATGGTTGATGTGGTTCTATATTTTGAGGGCGACCGGCGCTACCCCTACCGGGTGCTCCGGGTCGTAAAAAACCGGTTTGGCTCAACCCAAGAGATTGCCCTCCTGAACATGGGTGACCAGGGCCTCACGCCGGTGGAAAATCCTTCCTCTTTTTTGCTGGCCGAACGCTGTCCCCAGCAGAGCGGCACGGTAGTTGTCCCCATTGTGGAAGGGAGTCTTCCTTTACTGGTGGAGATTCAGGCCTTAGTTACTACCGGAAATCCGGGCAATCCCCGGCGGCTGGTTTCCGGACTGGATTACCAAAGGGTGGCCATGGTGTTGGCGGTCCTGGAGCGCCGGGGCGGGATTCCCCTGTCCAACCGGGAGGTCTATGTTTCCGTGATCGGCGGGGTCAAAACCGAAGAACCCGCTTGTGATTTGGCGGTCGCTTTGGCGGTGGTTTCCAGTTTTTATGATCTGCCCCTGCCGGCCGACCTGGCAGCCTTCGGGGAAATCGGTCTGACCGGTGAGGTCCGCCGGGTGGGCAGGGCCCAAAAAAGACTGGAGGAAGCAGTGAAACACGGTTTCCGGCACTTGGTAATCCCCCATGGCTTACAGGGAGAGATTGTAAAGGACAAGACAACGAAGGTTCAGGGGATCGGTAATATTCATGAATTGTTGGCAATTCTGGCGAAAAAGGAGGGGGTGTAAGGTTGGCAGAGGTGGAATCGGGGATTAGAAATATCTTACCGATGGTCGCTCCGGGGACGGTTCTCTACGAAGGACTGGAGAATATTTTGCGGGCCCGGACCGGAGCCTTAATCGTCATTGGGGACAGTGAAAAAGTGATGCAGGTGGTGGATGGGGGTTACCATATTAACGCCGAATTGAACGCGGCCAGCCTCTACGAGCTCGCGAAGATGGACGGCGCCATCATCTTAAGCAGCGACGCGAAACGTATTCTTCTGGCCAATACCCATTTGACTCCGGACTCGATTATCCCGACCCGGGAAACCGGTTCCCGGCACCGGACCGCCGAACGGGTAGCGATCCAAACCGGGGAATTGGTGATCGCCATCTCCCAACGGCGCAACCTGATAACCCTGTTTAAAGGGAACGAACGTCATGTCTTACGTGACGTCAGCACAATTCTGGTCAAAGCAAACCAGGCCTTACAAACCTTGGAGAAATATAAAAGTGTCCTGGACCAGGCACTGGTTAATCTAAGCGCTTTGGAGTTTGAAGATCTGGCGACCTTGACAGAAGTGGCCACGGTCGTCCAGCGGACGGCGATGGTCTCCCGGATCGCGAAAGAAATTGAACTTTACATCTGTGAATTGGGCTCCGAAGGGCGCTTGGTTAATATGCAGTTGGAAGAGTTAATGTATAACCTGGAGGAAGAGGGGCTGCTCGTTTTAAAAGATTATATTGTCCACCCCGAACAGTGGGAGAAGGTCCGGGATGAACTCTTTGGCCGGAGCTATGAAGAGTTGGTGGATTTGAACTCCGTCGCCAAAGAGATGGGTTTTTCCACCCAAGCCCTGGACGTCCAAGTAACCCCCCGGGGGTACCGGATCTTAACCAAAATCCCCAAACTCCCCCTACCGGTCATTGAAAACTTGGTCCGCCGTTTTGAAAACCTCCAGAATATTGTGGGCGCTTCCATCGAAGAATTGGACGAGGTGGAAGGCATCGGAGAGGTCCGCGCCCGTTCCATTAAAGAAGGATTGCGCCGTCTCCGGGAGCAAGTCTTATTAGACCGGCATATTTAAAATTATATCTTGACTTTAACACTACAATCTGCTAAAATTTATTCTTTTATATAATTTGACATAATACCCGGTTTTGTGGTATACTATTTACTGTCGATACTTTTCATTGGAGGTAGCTTAATGTTTAATGTTGGAGACAGGATAGTATATCCGATGCATGGCGCCGGGGTGATTGTCGGAATTGAACAGCGGAATGTATCGGGAACCCCCGAAGACTACTATATCATCAAGTTGACCAGTGGGGAGATGCGGGTAATGATTCCTGTTTGCAACAAAGATCGGGTCGGATTACGGGAGATTATCAGTAAGGAAGAAGTAAACAAGGTCCTCGAGGTGCTTCGGAATAAGGAGATGGAAATCTCGAACAACTGGAACCGGCGTTACCGGGCTAATTTAGAAAAGATAAAGTCCGGCAGTATTTACGATGTGGCCGAAGTGGTTAGTAGTCTGTCCTTACGGGACCGGGAGAAAGGACTCTCGACCGGGGAAAGGAAAATGCTGGAAAATGCCAAACACATTTTATATAGCGAACTTGCGTTGGTCGAAGATCTTGATGAAGAACAGGTCCAATCAATGGTTGAGGGTTGTCTAAATTAACGCCAGATCTTACTGGCTTTTTTTTTCAACAAATCCCCTTTGCCTGTTGGTTCCTGAATTGATTGATCACCGGATAGGAAAAGGGGAATTTTTGTGGAGAGGGATATTATTTAAACATATGGATAAATTAAGAAGAAAGGAGGTGCCGAATTTGTTTACAAAGATCCTAACGGTTTTATTTGGTTTATCTACAGGTTTTGCCGGCTTCTATGTGGTGTTTTCCTTCTTTCCCCATTTGTCCTGGGTGGTCGTTTCCGCCTGTGCGCTGTTGGGGTTTGTCCTGGGCTATCTCTTTGCCCATTACCTGCTCCCCGCCTTATGGGCGAAAGTGGAAGAGAGCTTCCAGAAGATTACTGTTCCGGAGTTGATTATCCACGGAACCAGTTTATTCTTTGGCCTGCTCATCTCCGGACTGTTTGTGGTGGTGATGCCGCTGGAAGGACTCCCCAGTCCTCTGGGGATTTTGGTTTCTTTGCTGATTATCTTAGCGATTGCCGGAACCATCACTAAGCTTACGGCCAGAAAGAAAGAGGAGTTGCTCAATTTCCTGGGGAATTTCCCGAAAAGTGGGGAAAAAAGCGGAGGCAAGGGACGCCTGCCGGCCGGGAAAGCCTTTTATAAAGTTTTAGATACCAGCAGTATCATCGACGGCCGGATTATGGATGTGGCCCAGACCGGCTTTATCGAAGGGATTTTTGTTGTCCCCGGTTTTGTCGTGGCCGAACTGCAACGCATTGCCGATTCTTCTGATTCCCTTAAACGGAACCGCGGACGCCGGGGGTTGGATATCCTGAACAAGATGCAAAAAGACGCGAGTGTCTCCATCCGCATCTACGATCAGGACTTTGAAGATCTGAGCGATGTGGACACCAAGATCGTCCGTTTGGCCAAAGTGCTGGGGGCCAAGGTAATTACCAACGACTATAACCTGAACAAGGTGGCCGAGCTATACGGGGTTCCGGTGTTAAACATCAACGAACTGGCCAATGCCATTAAGCCGATTGTTCTCCCTGGGGAGGAAGTGACGGTTCAAGTGATTAAAGACGGGAAAGAGCTGGGGCAAGGCATTGCCTACCTGGAGGATGGAACGATGATCGTGGTGGATGGCGGGCGGCAGTTTATCGGCGAGGAGATTATGGTGACGGTGACCAGTGTCTTGCAGACCGCCGCCGGGCGGATGATCTTCGCCAAACCGAAGGAGAGTTTTATCCCGAAAGCCTCTTCCCTCTCGTAGGCCGGCTTCATTTTAATTTACATACCGGCTCGGAAAGGCCCAAGTCCGTTCTTTTGGATTTAGGCGCCGTTGAGCGCATGAAAAAGCGGGAATACCGCTTTTTTCTGTTTATTGGTCCCTTTTCCGAAAGGAAATGGAAGTTAATCCGGAGAACTCTTTTTGGTCCAGCCATGGTCGATTGGTTTCTACCTGTAAGTGGGGAGTAGGGTCTACAATGGATGGATTATGGAAGTCAGGTCGCCGGCCGGGAGCTTTACTGGAGTATGTTCCCGGTGAAAAGAACGGCGAAAAACAGATCAATTGAAAGTTGACGGTGAAGAGATGAGCGCGTTGACCAATTGGCAAGTAGTGGCCATTATTCCGGCCGCCGGTTCCGGCCGGCGGATGGGGACGGCAGCCGGGCCGGCCCGGCAGAAGCTGTTTCTGCAGGTGGGCGGTGTAAGTATCTTCCGGCGTAGTTTGGAAGGATTGGCGCTCCCGGAGATCGAAGCCTTTTTTATACCGATTGCTCCAGAAGACCGGGATGAGTTCGACCGGGAGCTTAGGGCGGTTGGCATCGACCAACCGGTGTTTTTCTGCCCGGGCGGGCCGGAAAGGCAGGATTCGATCGCCAATGCCCTAGCGGCCGCGGCCGCCTGGCCGGGGTGGCGGGCGCCGGAAGAACGGCGGTTGGTGGTGATCCACGATGCCGCCCGCCCTCTGGTGGAGAAGGAGATTATCGGCGAGGCCCTCCGGGTCGCCCGGGAGAGCGGCGCGGCCTGTGTGGGGGTCCCGGTTAAAGATACCATCAAGGTGGTGGGGACCGATGGATGGATCACCGCCACCCCCGACCGGCGCAGCCTTTGGCTGGCCCAGACGCCGCAAGTCTTTGCCTGGCCGGTGCTCCGGGCGGCCTATGCCCAAGCCCGCGCCGAAGGAGTGACCGGGACCGATGACGCGACCCTGGTGGAACGGACCGGCCACCCGGTCCGGATGGTAATGGGCGCTTACCGGAATTTGAAGATCACGACTCCCGAAGATCTAACGGTAGCGGAAGCTTTCTTGGCGGTGGCGGGGGAGCGGGCGGGAAGGCCTCATCAGGAGGCCGCGTCCGGGAACACGCCAGAAGGGGATCCGGTCCGCCCCGACCGGGGAACGGGGACGCAGGGGGTTGGGGCGGGGGAGGATCACCGCCGGGATCAACCCCGCCTCCGGGTCGGGCAAGGTTTTGATGTCCACCGGCTGGTCGAGGGGCGCCCGTTGGTTTTGGGCGGGGTTCCGATCCCCTTCCCCGTTGGTCTGGCCGGCCATTCCGATGCCGATGTTTTGATCCATGCCTTGATCGATGCCCTCCTGGGGGCCAGCGGCGCCGGGGATATTGGGGAATTGTTCCCCGACACCGATCCGGCCTATAAAGATATCGACAGCACCATCTTGCTCCGGAAAGTCCTGGCCCGGCTGGAACCGGCCGGCTGGCGCCCGGTGAACGTGGATGTGACGGTGATCGCCGAGGAACCAAAGCTGGCGCCCTACCGGAAGGCGATCCGGACCCGCCTCGCTGCGATCCTAGGCCTTCCGGTGACGGCGGTCAGCGTGAAAGCCACCACCACCGAACAGCTGGGTTTTACCGGACGGCGCGAGGGTATTGCCGCCCAGGCGGTGGTTTTACTGGAAGCCCCGGCCTTTACTTGTCCTCAGGGATAAAATATGGTATTATTGGTTTAAATTAAAAGGGGTGCTCGAATGGGCTGAGATTATACCCTTGGTAC
>JAAYHY010000125.1 GCA_012735135.1 Bacillota bacterium
TCCCATGCTCCAGCGCAACCAGAAAATCTTCATCCCAAACCATCGCTTCTTCGTATCCTTTAGCTTTCTCCCGGGCTTGGGCGATGAAGCGTTCTCTTTGGTCCAATGGATCATTCAGTTCGGTAAAGGCGTTGGCCATCTCCCGGCCGTAAATAAAGAGTTCAAAACGGTCGGTCAATTCGGGCCGGTCCGGTTTGCGTTTGGCCAAAGGGGAGACTTCGATGGGGTAGTCCACAATAAAGGTGGGTTGGATCAGTTTTGGCTCGACAAAGGCGTCAAAGATTTCATCCAGGACCTGCCCTTTGGTTTTTAATTCTTTTGTGTTAATCCCCAGCCGTTCGGCAATGGCCAGAGCCGCTTCGTCGCTGGTGGCCTCCTGAATCCAGTCAATTCCGGTCTCCTGTTTGATCGCGTCGATCATGGAGAGCCGGGGCCAAGGCGGCGTCAGGTCAATCTCCGTTCCTTGATAAGTCAGTTTCTTCGTGCCAAGCACTTCCTGGGCCACATGGGCGAAGAGGGTTTCGGCCAGTTCCATCATGTCGTTTATATCTCCATAGGCCTGGTAAAGTTCCATCATCGTAAACTCGGGGTTATGTTTGGTGGAGATCCCTTCGTTCCGGAAACACTTCCCGATCTCGTAAACCCGCTCCAGTCCGCCGACGATCAATCGTTTATGGTAGAGCTCCAGGGCAATCCGTAGCGTAAGGTCAAGATCGAGGGCATTGTGGTGGGTGTTAAAGGGGCGGGCATGTCCGCCGCCGGCGATCACACTCAAAACCGGTGTTTCCACCTCGAGAAAACCCCGTTCGTCCAAAAAACGGCGGATGGTGGAGATGATCCGGGTCCGTTTGATAAAGGTCTCCCGCACTTCCTGGTTGGAAATGAGGTCCAAATAGCGCTGGCGGTAACGGGTATCCACATCCTTCAATCCGTGCCATTTTTCCGGGAGCGGACGGAGGGCTTTTGCCAACAACTCCCAACGCTGAATCTGAACAGTAATCTGACCCCGGTGGGTGCGGAAGACGGTTCCGGTCACGCCGATGAGATCGCCCAGATCCAGTTCGGTAAATTGCCGGTAGGATTCCTCCCCCAGGATGTCGATCTTGGCGTAAATCTGCATCTCCCCGCTGCGGTCGGATAAATTGGCAAAGCAAGCCTTCCCATGGCCACGGAAGGTCATTAGCCGGCCGGCGATCGTCACTTCCTGGTTTTCCAGGGTGTCAAAGTTATCTATAATCTCTTGATGCTGGTGGGTCCGGAGGAAACGGCGCCCGAAGGGGTCGCGCCCCTCCTCCTTAATCTTTTCCAGTTTGGCCAGGCGGTTCTCCATCTCTTCCGTGCGGGCGACGGTCCCAAAAGTATTCTGTTCGTCCATCCTCTTACCTCCTGTGTCTTTAAACTTCATCAATCCTTGGCGCGCAAGTCCGTTCACTTGAAATTATAATGAAGATTAATTTGAGTATTGAATCTATTATACACCAAAAGGAGGGGTAGTCCCCTCCCTTCTTTAAAAAAACCCGGTCTTCCGGGTTTATTTGTTAATCGCTGTTACCCGGTAATGAAGGGTTCCGGCGGGCACATTTATGGCGAGTTCCTCCCCGGCCTTCCGGCCAAGCAGCGCTTTTCCCACCGGTGATTCGTTGGATATTTTTAACTGGGAAGGATTGGCTTCCGTCGACCCGACGATAGTGTATTCCAATTCTTCACCAGTATCCAGATCCAGCAAGGAAACTCTGGATCCTAACCCCACCTCATCCAGGTTGACCTCCTGTCCGTCGATGACGCGGGCATTGCGGAGGATCTTTTCCAAGTCCATAATCCGCCCTTCAATAAAGCCCTGTTCGTTCTTGGCGTCATCATACTCGGAATTCTCACTGATATCCCCAAACTCGAGGGCTTGTTTGATCCGTTCGGCAACTTCCCGCCGGCGCACGGTCTTTAAGTATTCCAGTTCCTTTTCGAGTTTATTCAATCCTTCCAGTGTTAAGATAACTTCTTTCTCCGCCATTGGCTTATCCCCTTTATTTATTAAAGATCAAAAATTTTCCTAACCCCTTCTTCGACTCCCAAGGTTATAAAATTCCGTAAAAAAAGGCTTCCTCAAAAGAAAACTTTTAAGGAAAGACCATTCTTTTGGAATTATGAACTTGAAAAAAAGGCGCCTTTTTTTGTGCATAAACATTATAACCGAGCCTGATCTTAGTGTCAAGAAGAAGAAAGACTATTTTATGGTAAGTGTATTAAAATTAGGCCGGATCAAGGTTTAATAATTCCTCCTCATAAGCGTCGATCAGGGCAAAAAGATGGTCCCGGTCGATTGCTTCGTTAATCAGCCGCCGGGCCCGGGCCGCCCCCGGAAAACCCTTCAGGTACCAGGTAAGATGTTTACGCATTTCCTTAATCCCCCGTTCTTCCCCACAGAAGACGATCTGGTCTGCCAGATGCCGGCGGATGAGGGCAAAGCGTTCCTTCACCGTCGGCGGCGGGGGGAGAGGCGCTCCGGCGAGGGCGGCCACGGTCTCCCGGACCAGCCAGGGATTGCCAAGCACTCCCCGTCCCAGCATGACCCCGTCACAGCCGGTCTCTTCCCGCATCCGGAGGGCGTCGGCGGCGCTAAAAAGGTCGCCGTTGCCGATCACCGGGATGGGAACGGCCGCTTTCACCCGGCGAATCACTTCCCAATCGGCCTTCCCGCTGTAGAACTGTTCGCGAAAACGGCCATGCACCGCCACGGCGGCTGCTCCAGCTTCGGCACAAAGTATGGCCAGTTCCGTGGCGTTCTCTTCCCCCTCCGCCCAGCCTCGCCGCATTTTAACGGTCACCGGCAGCTCCACGGCGGCCGTCACCGCCCGGACAATCCGGGCGGCCCGCTTCGGATCGCGCATGAGCGCGGCCCCTTCTCCGTTTTTGACCACCTTCGGCACCGGACAGCCCATATTAAGATCGATGATATCCACGGGGTATGTAGCCAAGATACCAGCAGCACGGGCCATCGTCTCCGGGTCGGAACCAAAAAGTTGGATACTGACGGGGCGTTCCCGGGGGTCGGTGGCCAGCAGCTTCAAGGTATTACGGTTCCCATAGACCAGCGCCTGGGCGCTGACCATTTCCCCACAGACCAACCCGCAGCCCTGCTCTTTGATGAGAAGCCGGAAGGGAAGGTCGGTGACACCGGCCATGGGGGCTAAAACCACCGGGTTTTCCAGATTAATATCTCCAATCCGCAAATAAATTCCTTCCTTTTTTCTATTTCTTTGCTGTTTTTCTTCCTTTTTCCCCGCCGGTGGTTTATACCTGCCTTTTAAGCGGGGCAAAATAATAAATGTTTGTCAAGAGTTTGGCCCGGAGGGAAGTTAGATGCGATCGTTTCTCACCACTCAAGAGGAATTCACTCCCCAGCTTGAATTTTTAACAAATCCGGCGGAGATTATTAACGGCATTCACCGCCAGGAATGGGATTCTTGGGCGGCTTTCCGTTTACGGGTGCGGGCGGCGGAGATTTCCCTTTTTACCGGGTTCGATGATGAACTCCTGATCTACCCCCATTTGCATGAACGCTGGCGCCAAGCGGGACTGGTCCCGTATCCGCACCAAGAGGCGACGGTAAAACGGGTCATCGGCGAACTGAGGGGCCGGGCTATCCTCGCCGATGAGGTGGGGTTGGGCAAAACCATTGAAGCGGGGATGATCATCAAGGAGTATTGCTTACGCGGCCTCGCCAAAAAGATCCTGATTTTGACCCCGGCTTCCCTTTGCCGGCAGTGGGCGGCGGAACTCTCCCAGAAATTTGCCCTCTACCCGGTGCTAGCCAAAGGGGATTTTAACTGGGAACGGTACGATCTGGTGATCGCCTCTATTGACCTGGCCAAACAGGAGAAAAACCGGAAAGTCATTGAAAGTCTCTATTATGACCTCTTGGTTGTGGATGAAGCCCATAAACTGAAAAACCCGTCCACCAAAAACTTGCAGTTGGTGAGCAGAATCCGGAAAAAATTCTTTCTCCTTTTAACCGCCACTCCCCTCCAGAATGATCTCAAAGAACTTTTTAATCTTATCTCCCTGCTCCGCCCGGGCCAATTGGGGAGTTACCGCACTTTCCGCCGGCAGTTCATGGCCGACAAGCGCACGGCGAAAAACCCGGAGGAACTCCGTTCCTTACTGGGCCGGGTCATGATCCGGAATAAACGGGGCCCCCAGATTAACCTGCCCCCGCGGAAAGTGGCAACGATGCCGCTCTCCCTCTCCCCGGAAGAAAATGAGTTGTATCGGCGGGTGACCGCCTTTGTCAAAGAAGAATACCGGAAAGGGGAACGGGCCGGAGTGAACCCGTTGACCCTCATCACCCTCCAACGGGAAGTCTGTTCCAGCTCCTTTGCGGCCGCCACCACCCTCTTTCATTTATCCCAGAAGGCCGGCGAAGCGGAGGCGGAAAAGATCGTGGCTTTGATGGAGCTGAGCGGAAGGTTAAAGGAAAATACCAAAATGAACCTGGTGGAGGAGATTCTCCGCCAAACCGGCGATGAAAAAGTGATCATCTTCACCGAGTTCTTAGCCACCCAGCGCTATATCCACGCTCGGTTGAAAAGGAAAGGGATCCTCTCCTTGACCTTCGATGGTTCGATGTCGGCAAGTAAAAAGGATTTTACCCTTGGCCGGTTCCGCCGGGATCCCGCCCACCGGGTCCTGATCTGCACCGAGTCGGGGGGAGAAGGCGTCAACCTGCAATTCTGCCGGACCATGATCAATTATGATCTCCCCTGGAACCCAATGCGCCTCGAGCAGCGGATCGGCCGGATTCACCGGCTAGGCCAGACCCGCGAGGTCTATGTTTACAACCTGGTCTCCCGGGGAACCATCGAAGAACATTTGTTACGTCTGTTAATGGAGAAGGTTCGCCTTTTTGAGATGGTCATCGGGGATCTGCAAAGGATCGTCAACTACTTTGCCCGGGAAAAATCCTTTGAGGCCCGGGTCATGGGGGCGTTGGTCGCCGCGGAAGACGAGGCGGAGCTTAACCGGAACCTGGAGCGCCTGGGGGATGAACTCCTCGCCCGGTTGACCCGGAAAGAGGAGTGGAGTGTGGATGACCTCATCATGCCGGCGGAAGACCTGAGCAAAACACCCGAGGAAGGGAAGCCGGAAAGCCCAAGGGAGGGGCAAAACCGCGGTCCGGCCGCCATTGCGGAGCAGGGCCGGTAAAAAAGGAAAGGGGAGGTGATCCGAATGGCCAGTCTCACCCCGGAAGAGGTCAAAGCCTTTATCATTGAGACCTTAAAGGTTTCCGGCGCCGGCTACCGCCAGGTGGACGAGGATCTGTTGCTGGCCGAAGTCACGGTGGAGATCCCGCCCATGTTTTTTGACCCGCCCCGTTTGGAAAAACAGACCTTAAACCTGGTTTTTAACCCGGCGGCCAGCGCAAGTTACCCCGGAGCCGAACTGGTGATCCCCGGGAGCTACCGGCTAAATTGGTTTATCGACGGTCTGCAAACGCGGGGAAATTATACGCTCCAGCGGTTTAAGTACAAAGGGACGGCGGCTGAAATCGAAGCCGCCCTCGGCACGCTCCGGCCGGAACTAAAGGAAAAATTCCCCCTCCCTGCCCCCGAGGAGAAGGTCCGCCCTTTTCTCCTGGTTAATTATATCCTTTCTTACCAAACCGACGAGCTCTACGAAGAACTGGTCAGCCTGGGGCTGGACATGGCCGGCGGGACGATCAGCCCGGATTTCCTCCGCGCCTTGGGGGAAGCGGAAGCTGCGCCCGGACCTCCGGAAACAGGGGTGGAACCCCCTTCCCATTCCCTGGAGGAAGCCTTCGCCCTCCTCCACCAATACTTAAACCAAGTGGTTCTAGCCCGGGATCCCCGTTGGGTCGAGGAAGCCCGTGCCCGTTATGAAGAGGAGTTAACTTGCCTCTACCAATATTACCAGGAAGACCGGCGGGACTTTGGCATCTTTCAAAGCCGCGCGCTGGACCTTTATGATAAATTCCGCCCCCGCGTGCTGGTCCGCCTGGTCAACGTCGGCCTGCTTTATCTGCCGGTCTTCGTATATGAGCTGCCGGAGGACGGAAACCGGAAAAAAGCCCTCCTCCACTACCTTCCTTTCCTGAATCAAGTGGAGATAACTAACACGCGAGAGAAATAGAGTGTTGGCAAAGGCAATCCTTTCCACGGGCGACGCGGAACGAGGAGCAAGCGACGAGTTTTATTTTCTAAGCGGGACCCGCCGGTTCGAAGGCGCCATAGTGGTAGAGGATGAGGGCGGCGGTCAACGGCCCGGCGGTCTCGGCCCGTAAGATCCGGGGGCCGAGGGAAACCGGGTGGGCGCCCCAGGCGGTCAGCATCGCAATTTCCTCCGGAGCAAACCCCCCTTCCGGCCCAACCACCAGGAGGATCTCGTCCGGGGTATCCGGGAGAGGCGCTGGCCGTGCCGTTAAGACCTGCCGTAGGGAGTGATTGACCTCCCCTTCCCAGGCTACCAAGGTAAAACAGCCGGCGATCACTGGCGCCAAGCCCTCCCACGGTGTGATCGAATGGACGGCCGGGATCAACCCCCGCCCGCTCTGTTTGGCGGCCGCCAGCACGATCTTCTCCCACCGTTCCTTTTTCTTGCCAAACTGGGCGGGCGCCGGGCGGGCGATGGTCCGGGCGGAGAGGAAGGGGAGAAAAGCGGTGATGCCGATCTCCGTTCCCTTCTGGAAGACCCAGTCCATCTTCTCCCCCTTCAGCAAACTCTGGGCCAGGGTTATTTTGAGGGCCGGCTCCGCCTGGTCGGCGGTGACTGTGCGCACCTCACCCCGGACGGTCTCCGGACCCACGGCGGTTAAAACCACCTCGTAGAGACGGCCTTGCCCGTCGGTGGCCGTAATTATTGCGCCGGGCTTGGCCCTGAGGACCCGGGCAAGGTGGTAGGCATCCTCCCCCCTGATGATGACTTGATCTTTTTTCTTCCCCTCTCCGTCGGGGATTGGAGGATCAATAAAGAACTTCGGCATCGGCATCCCCGTCCCAGACCGCCAAATAGGCCAGCCAATCTTCTTTTTGTAAACTTTGACTAATTTTAAAACCGGCAGCGGTTAACGCCGTCCGCACCTGGTCCGCCTTGCGGTCGATAATCCCGGAGGCCAGAAGGGCGCCGCCGGGCTTTAGTCTCGCCACAGCCTGGGGGATAAGGGCAATCACCACTTCCGCCAGGATATTGGCGATGATCAAATCCGCCGGTGACATCAACTTACTCAGCAAATCTCCGGTTAAGACCGGGATCGCCACCCGGTTCAAGGCGCAATTGGCGGTGGCAACCGCGACGGCTACCGGATCCCGGTCCACGGCCATCACTTTCGCCCCCAGTTTCGCCGCGGCAATCGCCAGGATCCCGGAGCCGGTTCCGATGTCGTAAACCAAAGCACCGGGCTCCACCGCCTGAGGTAAAAGGGCCAGACAAAGCTGGGTCGTAGGGTGGGTCCCGGTGCCAAAGGCCATCCCCGGATCGAGCCGGAGCTCGATGGCCCCCGCAGGTACATCCGGGGACAACCAGGAGGGGGTAACCAAAAAAGGACCGACCTGCACCGGTTGGTAGTAAGCCTTCCAGGCGTTAGCCCAGTCCGCCTCCTGGATCTGCCGGATGGTCACCGCCCCGCTCCCCACCGGGAGAAATGCCCGGAGCTCTTCAATGCCCACTTGTAAACTCTGGACCTTCTCTTCCCACCCGGACGTTAAAGGCAGGTAGCCCAAGACCCGGTAACCCTCGTCTTCCGGCCGGGTGGCGGGCAACAGTTCCTCCGGTTTGGCCTTGAGGTCGTCGTAAAGACGGGGATCTTGGTAAACCACGCCCTCGCATCCGGTTTGGATGAACAGTTCGCCCACCATCTCCCCGGCGGCCGGGGTGGTCGCGACGGCGACTTCCAGCCAAGCCCCTTTATTTTGCGTCTGCATTTTTATCCTTTCCGTCACTGGCTAATTCTTCGGGCAAGTCCACCCCGACGGCGGAAGCAATGATCCGTTGAATCTCCATGATCAATCTGTTCAAATTCAATTCAGCCACAAGAAAATCGCGAACATAAGGATTATACTGGATAATCTCGGCCAACTTTTTAAACTGTTCTTCCTGTTCCGGTTGGACCTTTTCCCCGGCGAGCCGGGCCTTCTCCAGTTCCCACTGTTTCTTCCGGAAATCTTCCAGCATTATTTTGGCCGCTTCATGCTTTTCCAACTCTTCCTTGGCCTTTTGCCAAGCCAGATACTCCTGGCTCTCGCGGATGGAATTGGCCAGTTCCTTGGCTAAGACTTGGGGTTTCATCCGTTGACCTCCTTTAGAGACTCATCATTGCCAGCCTGGATCTGCACCCAACCGCTTTCCTCTAAAAGCTGGCTTAATCTCAATTTAATCCTTTGTTTTATTCTGTCAACCCTTGCGAAATGGTGGCGAGCAGTTGCATTATCCGCCGGGCTTCCTCTCCCTCGGCTACTTGCGGTTGTTCATCTTTGATCAAGAGCGGGGTTAAGCGCAATTGACGAATCCCCTGACGGTCACAGGCGGCCTCCAAGATTAACCCTTGCCGGGTTGCTTCCGGAATCTGGTCAAAGATAAAATTCCCTAAACTATAGGCGATGATGCCGTCCGCCCCAAGAACCAAACCTTGTAACACGTGAGGATGGTGGCCTAAAACCAGATCGGCGCCGGCGGCAACGGCCGTCTTCCCCAAACGTTGTTGTTTGAGGGTGGGGTAATGTTCGTACTCTTTCCCCCAGTGAAAGGAGACGATAATCAGATCGGCCTTTTGCTTTAAGCGGGCAATGTCCTCCCGGATATAGTCGACCCGGGCGGGGACCACCCCGGGAAGCTCCCCGGTGGCTGCCCAGTGTTGGGGTTCCCGGGTATAGGTAAATCCGGGCCCTAACTCCGTATAGGCCAGAAAACCCACCTTAACCCCGCCAATGGTCAAGAGGCGTCCTTCCCGCGCTTTGGTCAGATCGGGTCCGGCCCCCACATAGAGCAGGCCCTGGGCGGTCAAGCGTTCCATGGTATCAAGGAAGGCGCCGGTCCCGTAATCCATAATATGATTATTGGCCAGGGAAACCAGATCAATACCGGCGTAGAGGAGACCCTCGAAAAACCGGGGGTCGCCGCGGAACATATTCAGCTGCCGGCCTTGGTCGCTGATGGGCCCTTCCAGGTTGGCCATGGCCAGGTCCGCCCGGCGGAGGATGGGCGCCACTTTTAAAAAGGGATAACGGAAATCCCCCTGGCGCCGG
The DNA here is from genome assembly GCA_012735135.1 of Bacillota bacterium. Classification (GTDB taxonomy): domain Bacteria; phylum Bacillota; class UBA4882; order UBA10575; family UBA10575; genus Capillibacterium. The sequence continues at coordinate 9,252 of JAAYHY010000125.1, forward strand.
CTGGTGGCCGCCACCTTCCGGCTGAACATCATATCCCCGGCCGCCGCCAACGTAAAGGCCGTCCTTCCGCCTAGATACTTGCCGGCTGAAAAACTGGCCCGGAGTTCCCGGTGGAAACGCCACTGCCGCCAGATCCGCCCGGGCCACCAGACCGTTTTACCAGTGGAAGCGGGCGCCTTGAGCACCAACTCGTTCCAGTAGGGGTAGGTGGTCCGTTCCAGCGGCTCTCTGGTCCAGACCGGATTAACCCCGTCGATCGTCAGGACCTTGACCCGGGGTGTGACCAGAGGCCAGGTGATCACCCCCAGCGCGTGGGGGGAAGCGCTGACTGCCGCGACCATCGCGTCCTGCGAACGGACCCGGCGGATCCCGGGCCGGTCCGGCGCCGGCAGCCGGGGCAGATCGGGATCGACATAAGCCAGCACTTCAATGGGGCAGTCTTCACCGCCCAGCGCTTGCCAGTTGGTAATTTTGCCGCTTAACACCGCCTCCAAAGAGGCCTGGCTGATCTTGTCCACTGAGTTCCATAAATTTACAACAAAAAGAAGGGGCACCCGTCCCAACACCGTTTCGCCGGCGTCCGGAACTGTGCGGTAGCAGAGCCGGTAAGCCCCGGTCGACGGTGTTACCCACCGGTAGGAAAGTCCCGGCCGGCTGCGGTAATGGCGGCTAAAGATTTCTTGGGCGGCCGGATCTCCGCTTATCCCCAAGTAGGACTGGAACCCGCTGAGTAAGCCCACACAGAAGCAAGGGAGAAGAAAAAGCCGGAGACGTTTGGTCAAAGCTCACCCTCCTGTATTTTCGGTAAAAATAATAATATTCCTGTTTTTAGGGAAAAATGATTCCGGAGCAGGAAATTACAGTAAACAGAAGAATATTCAACCTGAAACTTTCCCTCACTTCAAGACGTAACCGGCCCCTGCGGTCGCCGGGAAAGGCCTTGGCTTGGGGGATGGGGAGGGTTATTGATGGAATTGTACACTGTGCTGACCGCCGATGTGATCACCTCCCGGACTCAGGAAGCGGTCGTCGCCGCCAAAAAGACAAAGCTTCAGGAGATTAGCGACGCCAATTTAATCACCCCCTTTACCTTTTCCCGGGGAGATGAGATCCAAGCCGTGCTTTATGGCGCTTTAAGCTCCCCCGCCCTCCTCCGTAAACTCCGTTACCATTGCTTACCTCTCCAGCTCCGGATCGGGATCGGGATCGGACGGATCACCTCCGGTTTGGGCGCCACCAGTTCCTGGGAGATGAACGGACCGGCTTTCCACCGGGCCCGGCAAGCCTTGGACGAGTTGAAGCAGAACCGGCACTGGCGGACCCGTCTGGTCAGTGGCGATCCCGGATTGGACCATATTATCAACACTATGTTCACCCTCTATGATGTGAACCAAAGCCGCTGGACCCTTCCCCAATGGGAAGGGGTGATGCTCTATGAAGAAGCCGGCACCTATCAGGAAGCCGCCTCCCGCTTAGGGGTGGCCTTCCAGAATGTGGAGAAACGTTGCCGCGCTGCCCGCTGGTGGGCTTTGCGCGAAACGGAGGCGGCTTTTCCGATCATCCTCGCCCAATACGCCGATCTTAACCTGATATTGGGTGAAGACTAAACGATCACCTGTTATAGTATGAATTATGGGGGATAAAATGATGCGCCTTTTTCTCTTGGGGCTCTGCGCCCATTTAGTCGGCGATTTCCTTCTGCAAACCGGATCCACGGTGGAGGCCAAAAAGGACGGCCGCCTCTGGGCCCACCTCCGTCACGGACTGGTTATCATGGTCTTAACCTGGCTGGCGACCCATTGTTTTGGCCTCCGGGCCGCCTTTTTCTACGCTTTGCTGGTCGGCCTGGCCCACATCCTGATCGACAGCGCCAAGTCGTTTCTGGAAAAGGGAAGGTCCGCCGGGACCAAACTCCTCCTTTTCCTGGCAGACCAAGGGTTACACTGGTTTTCGCTCCTTGTTTTCTTCCCGCTCTTCCCCAGTACTGCCCCTGACCCGGGAGTCCTCGCTTTTTACCGGGGTCTACTCCCTGCCCGGCCTGTTTTTTACCCCAACCCTCCGGTCACCGTCTCCTCCCTGTCTTTGGAGAAGAGTTTATGGATTATCGTTATTTATTTAACCGCCGTCTTTGGCGGGGCGGTCTTGACCAACCGGATTTTAGCCTGGCTAACCGATAATCAGCAAGCCGAACGGAACCGGCGTTTAAGTAGCGCCATCGGGATCATGGAACGGCTCATCCTGATTACTCTGGTGGCCGCGGACTCCATCTCCGCCATGGGCTTTGTCCTCGCCGCCAAGTCCCTCGCCCGTTACCAGGAATTGAATAACCGGAACTTTGCCGAGTACTACCTGGTCGGTACGTTGACCAGCTTCACCCTGGCCCTCTTGGCCGGGTTGTGGCTCCGCGCCCTCCTTTGAGGATAAAAAAAAAGGCCGGTGGCCTTTAACTCGCCTCCGGTCTTTCCTGAAACAACCATTCGGCAATGGCATACAAAACTTGGGGTAAATGTTCCTGGTATAGACTGGGATCACCCTTTTGGAACCACCCCGTCTTTTGCAGCCAGGCCGCCATATGGTTTGTAAGAACCGACAGAAGCTCTTGACGGCGTTCCCCTTTGGCAAACTGTAAACCCATCGTCACAAAGAGGGTAAAGTAGAGATCCTCACTGGCCGCCGGTGGCGCCGGCGCCGCCCCGGTCTTAACCTTTTCCAGGGCGGCTTTGACATTAAGATAACCCGCCCCTTGGATTAATTTATTATATCCCCGGTCTTCCGCGGTGGAAACCAGAAGCTCCCGGATGCGATCCTGGGTCAACGAGGGCTTCTCTTCCCAGAGTAAGGCGGCAGCCCCGGTTACCATCGGTGTGGCCATGGAGGTCCCTGATTGGGCCACATACCCCCCGCCCGCTTTCAAAGAGGTAATATCGGAGCCGGGCGCAACCAAATCCGGTTTCGGGAGACGGTCAATGGTCGGCCCCCGGCTGGAAAAATCATTGATCACATCGTCTTCCCGGGGGATGGTTCCTTGGTCGCTAATACTACCCACCGTTATGATCATCGGCGATATCCCCGGGGTGGTGATTGTTCTTTGGCGGGGTCCGGCGTTGCCGGCGGCCGCGCAGACCAACAACCCGGCCTGCCAGGCGGCGTTCACCGCTTTACTGGCCGGATCGGTCCGGTAGCCTTCTTCCGGCGGTGCGCCCAACGAAAGATTGATTGCTTTAATCCGGTATTCCTCTTTGTGATCAACGACCCACTGGATCCCGGCAATCACCCGGGAGATTGGCCCACTGCCTTTACTATCCAAAACTTTAACCCCGACCAAAAGCGCATCCGGCGCCACCCCGGTGTATTTCCCGCCCGATTCGTAGCCGTTACCGGCAATGATTCCGGCCACGTGTGTCCCATGACCCTCATCATCATAAGGCTCCGGTTTGCCGTTAACCAGATCGCACCAGCCGACGATCCGGGGCTCCGGTTTCATCAGATCCGCATGGGGCGCAATCCCCGTATCTATCACTGCGATGACCACACCCTTCCCGGTCAGCCCCGCTTGATGGGCCTCCGCGGCGCCGGTAGCGGGGACCGCCACGTCCAGGCAGGGTTGGGCTTTCACATCCGGCCAGACCATTTTGACCTTGGCTTCCGGAATTACCTTCAGGAGCGCTTCGGAGGGCAACTCCACCGCCAAACTGTTGATCAAGGGTAACTCATAAACGATCCGTCCCTCTTCGCTCCGGATTAACTCTCTCAGGTGTTCGGAACGGCAGGAACGGAGGGAGGGGAATTCCATAATTACTTGGACCATCTCCTTGTTGGGAGCGGCAAGGACTTCTTGGGCAAGGCTTGGAGATAAGCGGCGGGCAACAATCCTTCTCCTTTTCTGTTGGGAGATCATCATCACACCTCCGACGATAAACTTCTCCTTATCAATTTATTGTCGAAGGCGCGGAAAGGGAACGGCGGCCCTTCATCTTCTTCAATAAGCCCGCCTTGCTTCTTCGCCACGCTGTGGCGCGTGCTATGAAGGTCACGGGCCATTTGACTCGGCGAAGATTCTACTGTTTCCCCAGTTCATTCCCACGGTAGACCGCCTTCATCTCCGGGCTGAACTCCCCATCGGGGCCATGAATGGGGAAGGGGGCCATTACTTTCAAGCCCGGACGGGCTAATTTCTCCCCTTCCACCAGCACCCGGTGGGGCGGCGCCCCCGGTTTCGGTTGCACCAGACAGAGGCGTTTTGGTTCCAGCTTATACCGGCGCATTATACTTAGGAGATCGGTGAGGCGTTCGGGCAGATGGATGAAGGCCACCCGGCCTCCATTCCGGCTGAAAAAAGCGGCGGCCCGGATCACATCCTCCAGAGTACAGCTGAGTTCAAACTTAGCCTGCGCCAGGCATGGCGCTTCCGGCAGGGGGTGGGTTCCCGCCGGCCAGTAGGGCGGGTTACTCAGCACCCGGTCAAAACCACCCGGGGTTAATTCCGGAGGCGGGTTCCGGAGATCGCCGGTGATAATCCGGATCCGTTCTTCCAGTCCATTGAGGCGAACATTTTCACGGGCCAGGGCCGCCACCTCCGGTTGGATTTCCAAACCGGTCACCTGGCGGATCCCCCGGTAACCGGTGAGCCAGAGGGGGATCACCCCGGCCCCCGTTCCCAAGTCAAGGACGGAAGCCGCCGGCCGGATCCGGGCAAAGGCCGCCAGCAGAATCGGATCCACGGTGAATTTAAAAATCGCCGGGGATTGTTTAATCCTGAGGGGACCCAGGCCTAAGCGGTCCGTTTCTGTTTCTTCCCTTCCCGCCTTTTCTTCCCGCGCTTCTTCACCCATCCTTTTCACCTCCCGATCCGGTGGTGACCGGCGCCGGCTCCTCCGCTTCCCGCCCGGGGACGGACAGAAGCCGGAACCACCGGGGCCGGCCTTGGGCCGGCAGATAGATCAAGAGGGGACAGAGGCCTTCCCCGCCTCCCTCGGGATCAAGGGGGAAATCGAAGACCAACATCCGGCGGCGCACTTCCCCCAGGGATAAACCGGCCGGGAAGGGCAGGCCCTCCCAAGCTCCCTCCTTGATCAGCTTCTTTACCGTCTCCCGGCGTTCAACGGCCTGGGGAAGAAGCCATTCCGGAGCCGCTCCGCCCGTTCCGCTTAAATAGTAATCGAGGGTCAATAAAGCCCGGAGATGTTCCTGCGGCCATGGCTTGATCCTGTTATCCCGGGCCACCGGCGCTCCCCGGGGAAAAGGATCCCCACCCGCAAGCCCGGGAGAAAACCCGGCCGTAAGGAACCGCCAAAGCCCGTCATACAATGCTACCTGCTTATGGGCTTGTCCGCCGGGACCTTTTTCCTGCCAAAACCGGGCCAACTCCGAAAAGAACACCCAGGGGGAAAGGGTGTCATCCCGAAAAAGATAAGCCAAAGTATAACGGAAATGTTGGGAATTGAAATACTTCTCCACCATCTCCTCCACCCCTTTCAGCAGGAGGAGATCGGCATAGGAAAGCCATTTATTCCCGAGCAGCTCGTAGGGGGGCGCCGCCGTAAAAGTATATCCGTAGGTCTCCGCCTCAGTCCGGAGGGGCGAGCCTTTCAACAATTTTAGAAAACCCAGCTGCAACTCGTCCGGGCGTAAACGGAAGGTCCAATCAAAAGAGCGGGCAAAGGTGGCCAGATCCTCATAGGGGAGACCGGCAATCAAGTCCAGGTGGACGGTGGGACGGCCGGCCCGAACGGGGGCGCCGGCCATCATGGAATTGGCCGGAGCGGCCCCCGGAGCATCTCCGGATGCGCCAGTGCCAGTAGGAACCGCGCCGGAAGGACCTCCACCGGTGGTCAAGGCCAGACAATTAGCCTTTAACCTCGCCAAATCATACTTGCGCCCGACGGCCTGTAAAGCCGCGGGGCAAGTCGATTGCACCCCGATCTCCACGCGAAAACGTCCGGCCGGAGCCGCTTTTAGCAAAGCGATCATCTCCTCATCCAGGAGTTCGCCGACCAACTCAAAATGGAACTCGGTCTCTCCCCCGTGCTCCAGCAGGAAACGGAGGAGCGCCACCGCCCGGCTCCGGTCCAGATTAAAGGTGCGGTCGATGAATTTGACGGTCCGGACCCGGGCGCGGATCAGCCGGAAAAGATCACTTTGAACACGGTCCAAGGCTAAAGCGCGGAGGGGCGTCTTCTCCCATCCGGAGAGGCAATAGGCGCAGCGGAAGGGGCAACCCCGCGAAGCTTCATAGTATAGAATACGGTCACGAAAAGGAGCGAGGTCCGGATAGGGGAAGGGGATCGCCGCCAGGTCGATTGGGGCCCGGTCCGGCGTCCGCCGGATCGTCGTACCCTCCCGGAAAGACATCCCCGCCACCGAGGAAAAATCCTCCTCTCCCCGCTGCAGTTTGGTCAGAAGCTCCCGTAAGGTTTCTTCCCCTTCCCCCCTGATGATAAAGTCGGGGGCCCCCGCCCGCCGGAGGATCGTTTCATCATCGGCGGTGGCTTCGGGACCGCCCAAGATCACAACCGTCCGGGGAAGCACTTTCTTAATCCGGTCCACCAACTCCAAAGTGGACGTGATATTCCAGATGTTGGTGGAAAGGCCCACCACGTCCGGCCGCCTCCGGTAGATGGCCCCCAGGATATAATTGAGGTCTTGATTGATATTAAACTCAAGAACCTCGATGGCCGGGAAGTCCCGCCGGCAGTAAGCCTGCAAAGTATAGAGGGCCAGGGCGGTATGAATGTACTGGGAGTTGAGGGTGGTCAGGAGGATCTTCATTTTCTACCCCTTTCGCGCTTTGGTCTTAAAAATAAAACCGTGGAAACCACGGTTCTCAACTGCCATCGCCTCTTGCTTGCTGAGCTTTCTTAAGCTTTCTTCATTTTTCCTCATCTATCCGCTCTCTATCCGCTCCCCGCCCTTTTACCCCGCTTTCTTCTTTTTTTAATTATAACTGCAATCCAAGGTTAGGAGTAAAAGCAGCAACAGCAAGAGGAAAAAGACCAACCAGTCGTTACGCTCGTATTTTTGGACCTCCATCGGTCAACCCCCTCCAATTCGTGTTCCTTTATATCATATGGTCTCCCGGGTGGGGTTGTGCTTCGCCTAGAGGTCTTTCCAGATAACTGCCACGAAAATCTTTATTCCGGATCATCGTAATGGACCAGGGAAACAACGGGCGCGTCCCCCAGTTTCGCCCGGCCATTTAAAGCATCGAGCTCCGCCAGGAAAGCGTAACCGATGATCTCACCGCCCAGCCGCCGGACCAGTTCGGCCGTGGCTGAAACTGTGCCGCCGGTAGCCAGAATATCATCGACAATTAAGACCCTTTGCCCCGGGCGGATGGCGTCCTTATGGATCTCCAGGGAATTTTCCCCATATTCCAGGGAATAATCGATCCGTTCAGTGGCGGCCGGTAACTTCCCCGGTTTCCGGACCAGAATAAAGCCGGCATTTAATTCATAAGCCACCGGGGCGCCTAAAATATAGCCGCGGGATTCAACGCCCACCACCACTTCCGGCCTGGCGGCCCGGTAGTGGTTGGCCAGTTCCTTGATGATATAGTGAAAAGCTTCGGCGTTGCCAATTACCGTGGAAATATCTTTAAAACTAATCCCTACCTGGGGAAAATCGGGAATCTCCCGGATGAGTTCTTTTAAGTTCAAACCAGTCACTCCGTTTCTCTGTCGCTCTTGTGCGATAAGTGGTTTTAGGGGCGATCAATATTATATTAACTTCGGCGTTGACTTTATAATTCCTTCGTAATTCAAGCTTATCCATTTTTCTTGCATCGGCTTGAAAAACAGCCCTGGCTGTTTACCTGTCTTTAATTAATTTACTGACTGTCTTGATTAATTTACTGACGACGTATACTGCTCTCCCGCTCAAATGAAAACCTCCCGCCCACCGAATGGGCGGGAGGAATAAATATACACGAAGACCCGGATTATTTTCCTTAGCCTCCAGCCTTATAATTGCACCAGGACCGGTTGGTGAATCCCTTTAACCGTTTTGATCTGCTGGAGAACGGCCGCCGGGATCTCGCTATCGACGGTTAACACCATGATCGCCAGCCCCCCGATTTCTTTCCTTCCCACTTGCATATAGGCGATATTGATTCCGGCGGCGCCCAAGATCGTCCCCACTTGGCCGATGATGCCCGGTTCGTCCTTATGGGGGGCAATCAGCAGATAACCATGGGGGACCACTTCAAAGTGGTACCCGTCAATCTCCACCACCCGCAGGTCGTTGCGGCGGAAGAGGGTCCCGGCCACCACATGCTCGCTCCGGTCGGTTACGGCCTTCACCCGGATTTTATTACTGTAATCCGGATCCGTCGGCTCTTTCCGTTCGGCGATCTGTAGACCCCGCTGTTTGGCGAGAACACGGGCATTGACCACATTTACTTCCCCATTCAGAATGGGTTTAAGGAGGCCCTCCACGACTAAAGTAGTCAGCGGGGCCAGATCATAGTCGGCGATTTCCCCGCTATATTCGACCTCCACCCGTTGCAAACGACCGTCGCTCAACTGTCCGATGAGACTCCCCAGTTTTTCCGCCAGAGGAAAATAGGGGGTCAACACTTTCATGACTTCCGGACGGACGGTGGGCACATTCACGGCGTTCTTAAAGGGCTCCTCCTTCAGCACCTTCGCCATCTCCACCGCCACATCAATGGCCACATTGATCTGGGCTTCTGCCGTGGAAGCGCCCAGATGCGGAGTGACCACCACCTGGGGCAGGTTGATTAAACGCTGGTTGGTTGGGGGTTCTTCGGTATAGACATCCAGCGCGGCGCCGGCCACTTGTCCGGCCTCGATGGCATCGGCTAAAGCATCCTCCTCGACGATCCCGCCGCGGGCGCAGTTGATGATCCGGACTCCTTTCTTAGTCCGCCGGAGGGTTTCCGCATTCAGCAAACCTTTGGTCTCTTTGGTCAAAGGCGTATGGACGGTGATAAAATCGGCCGCCGCCAAGAGTTCGTCAAGGGTAACCAAACGCACCCCCAGCTTGGTCGCCTTCTCCTCGGTCAGGAAGGGATCAAAGGCCAGGATGGTCATGCCCATCGCCAACATCCGTTTGGCCACTTCAGTGCCGATCCGGCCCATCCCGATGATCCCCAAGGTTTTCCCGTTGATCTCCACGCCGGTGAAACTCTTCCGGTCCCAACGCCCCTCTTTCAGGGTGGCGTGGGCCTGGGGAATCTTTCGCGCCAGGGCCATGATCATCCCGATGGTATGTTCCGCCGTGGAGATGGTATTCCCGTCGGGGGCGTTTAAGACAATGACCCCTTTGTTGGTGGCCGCATCTAAATCCACGTTATCGACCCCCACACCTGCCCGGCCAATCACCTTCAGATTGGTCGCCGCGGCAATCACCCGGGCGGTGACCTTGGTTTGACTGCGCACAATCATTCCGTCGTAAGGCGGAATCTTCGCGATCAATTCCTCCTCCGGCAGGGTCGGGGAGACTTCCGCCTCAATCCCTTGGTCGCGCAAGACCGCTACCGCTTGTTCAGATACATTATCAAGCACCAATACCTTCATTTTACAACACCTCCACCATTCTTCCATGTTCCGGTATAAAAAAAGCCCCTCATCCCATAGGGACGAGAGGCTCGTGGTGCCACCCTACTTCTCTCTATGTAAATAGAGACTCATTACCCGAAAAGGCTTTTCCGGGCAAAAGGTAACGGATCCTTTCCGGCCGGGACTACTTTCCGCTCCACGCCTCAAACGTCCGCGGTTTCATCCCGACGGCTCCAGACCGGGAACTATTTCACCGTCGGCGCAAGCTTCCACCAACCGCTTGCTCGCTCTCGTCCATACGGCGAAACAAAGTCTTTCCTCGCCTTTATCTCATCGGAGATGTATAATTATACCACATCAATTTTAATTGATATTATATTCGCTTGGGTAAAAAAAGTCAATATCCTTTTTCGTCCACCAGGATCCGGTATTCGTTCTCCACGGTCTCGTCCTGGTCAACCCAGCTCAGGTTTAGTTGGTAAACGCCCTTGGCCATTAGCATCACCGAGACCTCCCCCAAAATCCGGGTTTCCTCGTCCGGACAGGGCGAGACTGTCCATTGCTCTTTCCAGACCAGTTGGCCCCGGGGGTCGGTTAGCCTTGCCTTCACTAAAACGGAAGCTTGCCCGTTCCCAGTCCGGTCATTCGCGAAACAGATCGGAGCCTGGAAAAGAGTCCCCTCGCGGTAGCGCTCCCAGGGGATCAGGGCAAAAACATAAACCGGCCGGTAGCAGAGGGCGACCATGTGGAAACTGGCCTTTGGCTGACCCTGTCCATCGACGACCGACCAAAAGAGGCCGGGATGTAAAGCACGGAAGCAGAAGAAGAGCATCCCGCCGGTGGGTTTGTATTTATGGAAGCGGAGGCGATCGATATAGAAACGGAGAGTTTCCCCCTGCCGCTGTTGGCTCAAGGTGCGGGTTTTCTCTTCGGGTTCCCCCGGTCCAAGGGCTGCTTGGCCAAACCAGGAAACAAAACGGATGGCCCGCTGCCGGAAGCCGGAACGGTACCGGTTAAACTTGACAATCTCTCCCGGATACTGGAAGTTAAAACCGGTATCGGTCCCTTCGCGGTTTCCACCCCACCCGGAGATGGGGATCACCGGCCGGCCCGGGTCCAGCTGGCTTAAATGTTGAGCAACCTTCTTCACTTGAAGGGAAAAATTACCCTTTAGCCTTGTTGTAGCCGGCGCTTCGTAGCCGCTCTGATTGGCAAGCGTCCAGATGGCCACCGCCGGATGGTTTCCTAAAAGGTAAAACATCTCCTCCACCTGTTGGCGGAGGCCGGCCGGGTTGGTCATGGGATAACCGTTGGGCATGGGAAAATCTTGCCAGATCAGAATGCCGGCTTCATCCATGGCCTGATAAAATTCGGCCTTCTCCAAGTGTTGGTAACAACGGACCATGTTCTGGTGGCTTTGTTGGAGGAGGGCGATTTCCCTTTGGTAATCTTCCTTCTTCACCTTGCTAAGGTAAAGGGCCGGCGGCAAATAGTTGCTGCCTTTCACCAATAAACGTTGACCGTTAAGGTACGGAATGAAATTATTCAGGGTAAAAGTGCGGATGCCGTAGAGAAAGTCTTTACCGTCCCACGTTTCACCCGCCCCCTGTAGCGACAAGTTGGTATGGTACAGGTGGGGCTGGCCCCGGTCCCAAGTCTGCCAGGGACGGACGCCTTGCAGCCTGAAGGTGGTCTGGAACCGGTTGAAGCCCCGCTCCAGATTTACGCTGAAAACCTGATGATAACTTTGGCCGTTTAATTTATGGGGGGAGAAACTAAGCTGGAGCGTAACTTCGGCCGCCCGGAGAGCATAAATCTCCGTAGTTAAACTGAGGGTCGCTTCATCCCCCTCCAGTTCAACCGTGCGTAAATGCCAGCGTTCGATGTAAGCCGGGCCGGAGGAGAGAATCCGGACCGGACGCCAAATGCCGCCGGGGTTGTATCCTTCCGGAAAGGCGGGATGGCCGGCGAAAAGTCCGGTCAAAACCGACGGCGCCGCAGCGTCGGCCTGGGGGCCGGGCGACTCTACTTCCAGGATTAACTGGTTCTCCGCCTGTAAATAGGGGGTAATATTATAGGTGGCGGGGTAAAAATAGCCCTCGCGCCCACCCAAGGCATATTTGTTGAGATAAACCCGGTATTTATAAAAGACACCGCCAATCTCCAACCGGTAGACCCGGTCCTTTTCCGGCGCGAAGCTGAAGTTCCGCCGGTAAACCATCTTCCCGGCGTAACGGGAAAAGGCCTCCAACTCCTGCCATTGCGCGGGAAGCTCTTGCGTGACCCAACCCTCTTCGGGCACGGTCTCACTCCACCAGAGGCTGCTAAACTCCGCCACCGGATGTAATTCCCAAGCCCCGTCCAAGTCGAATTTTGCCAACACAATGCTCGCCCCCTTGTCGACATCCCCTCGTTACATAGTTATTTGGCTTTTAGCGACGCTTTTCCTCCATTAATTTCTATAAAATTTAACAAACCCCTTTCACTTCATTTTATGATGGGGGCGGCTTGTTTATGGTTTTTTTTCGTTTTCTCCGGAGCCGAATGGTCATTCCGGCCGGGGAATAAGCTTCACGGATTGGGGACGGAAAGCCAGTCCCACCTGTTCGCCAAGGACATGGTCCATCTCTTTTCCGGTCAGCATTTTTAAAACCAGATCTGCGCCAACCTTTACTTCAACCGCAAAGCCATACCCTAGATACTCGATGGTAACCACTTCTCCGGTGTAAACCGGATCCTGGCGCGTAAAAAGGACGTCCTCCGGACGGACCATGAGGAGATGGGGGCCGGCCGGCCCTTCTTGAACCGGCAGGTGGAGGCAGCGTTTACCTCCTTGCGGGTAAACCGTGAACCCCTCGGGCGTCCTCTGCGCGGTGCAGGGGATCAGGTTGGCGTCCCCCAAAAAGGTGGCGACAAAGGGGTGGGACGGATGGCTATAGACTTCCATGGCGCTCCCCACTTGGAGGATACGGCCGGCTTCCATCACCGCCAACCGTCCGGAGAGGGAAAGGGCTTCCTCTTGCTGATGGGTGACGAAGATAGCGGTAAAGCCCAGTTTGCTCTGGAGTTCTTTCAGTTCCCGCCGGAGGCGCCGGCGTAAGCCGTAGTCCAGCGCAGCAAAGGGTTCATCCAGCAAGAGGAGAAAGGGTTCGGGGGCCAAGGCCCGGGCCAACGCCACCCGCTGCCGTTCGCCGCCGGAAAGATCCTGCACCCGGCGGTCGGCCAGTCCTCCGATTTCAAAGAGGGCCAACATCTCCCTGGTCCGTTCCCGCCGCCGATCAACGGGCAGACGGCGGATTTTTAACCCGTATTCGATATTGCCTTCCACCGTCAAATGGGGAAAAAGGGCATAATCTTGAAAAACAAAACCAATGTTCCGCTCCGCCACCGGAACGGTGGTCAGGTCCCGGCCATCCAGAATGATCCGTCCGGTATCCGGACGGGCTAAACCGGAGATCAACCGGAGAAGGGTGGTTTTGCCACAACCACTCGGCCCGACCAGGGAAAAAAACTCGCCCTCGGCCACTGTAAACCGGGCTTCCAGTTGAAATTCGGGGTAATTTTTGGTCACCTCAATCTGTAAAAAATCTTTCTTCATCACCGACTCCCTTCCCCGCGCCCTGCGGTCCAGCGGTTTCCCTGCTCCACCAAGGTAAAAAGGAGGACCGCCAGTAAAATGAAGAGGGTACCCAGGGCAACCGCCTGGGGAAAATGATAATGGCCAATCAAACGGTAGACCGCTACCGAAAGGGTGATCACTTTACCCTGCCCCAAAACCAAAACCGCCGAGAGATCGCCTAACGAGAGGGCGATCCCGTAAGCAAAGGCGCTGGCCAACGCTTTCCGCATCAACGGAAATTCCACTGTCCAGAAGAGTTCCCGCCCGGAAGCGCCCAAGGTCCGGGCCGCCGCCAGGATCTCTTCCCCCCATTCCCGGCGGGCGGTACGTAATAAGGAGTAAACCAGCGGAAAGGTTAGAAAAATTTGGGCCCAGATGATTAAGAGCACCGGTGGTAAAAGGCGGCCGGCCAGACGCAACAGACCGAAGGCAAAAGTGAGGAAAGATACTCCCATCGGTAATTGGAGCCAAAGATCAAGCTTCCCCCAGGGTAAGAACCGCCGCTCCCGGGCCAGGAGGTAGGCCAGGACGGTAGTGATAAACCCCACTGTCAAAGCCAGGGCCAGGCTGGTCCCGATCACTGTCCACAGGTCGCTGCCGACGGCAAAACGGAAACCGGGTCCCCAAAGCGCCCGGTAATTGGCCAAGGTCCACAGCCCCTCCGGTCGCCCCCGTTCTTTAAAGGAACGGATCAAGACAAAAAACAGGGGCAGGAAGAAAAAGAGAAGACTGCCACCGAAATAGAAGAGGAAAAAGATACTCCCGGCCACTTGTTTCTTGGGTCGCCATGGTGGTAGCGGGCTGACCGCGCCGGTCGGCCGGTCCGCCAGCCGCTGGGTCCAACGCTGAAAGGTCAAGATGACCGCGAGCAGGAGCATTTGGACCGCCGCCAACAGCGCGGCCTGCTGGAAACGGAGTTTTTGGTTGTATTCGATGTAAATTAAGACTTCAAAGGTCTGGTAAAGATAGCCCCCGAGCACTAAGACCACGGTAAAACTGAGAAAGGAATAAAGGAAGACCAACGCGCCCAGATAATCGATGGTCGGGGCCAGGAGGGGTAAGATTACCCGCCGCCAAGTGGTCAACCGGCCCGCCCCCAGGGTGGCGGAGGCTTCTTCCAGTTGGGGGCTGATCCGCTCCCAGCGTTCACCCAGCATCCGCAGGCAAAAGGAGAAATTATAAAAAACATGGGTTAAGACAATCCCGTTAAATCCGTATAACCCGGTAAAGGCCAGATTCCGGCCGGGGAAGAGCGCAGCCAGCCAAGAATTGAAGACTCCGTTGTGTCCATAGAAAACAATGACCGCCAGAACA
>JAAYHY010000126.1 GCA_012735135.1 Bacillota bacterium
ACCTTTAAGTTATAGGCTAAACCGTGACAACCGTCACATTCATAATACAACTGGCAATCGCCACATAGTTCCTGGGTTGGGGAGGCAAGATCTTTTAAAGCGAGCGCCGCCTTGGAAGCAAAAATACAATCAACGGAGTCATGCAAAAGATTCCCCATTTTGAAATGGAAGGAAGTACAAGGAGTCACATCTCCGTTGGGTAAAATATTGGCCATAATATATCCCGCTCCGCAGTTTTTCTGTTCTTTTGCTTTTTCGGCTAAAACAGTCTCTTCATTTTTACCGATAAAGAATCTGTTGGTCTGGTGCTTTTCTTTCAGTCTTCTAATTTCTTGATCAAGCTCCTCAAACTCACCCGGCGTTAAACCTAAATTCTGTTTAACCGCTCTTCCCAACTTTAAAGTCCGGCCAATTAGAACTTGAACGGCGCCAATTTCTTTTCCGTATAAAACAACTTCTTCCATTTCCTTTCTATTAATTGGGTTTAAGGTAAACGAAATAATTGCCGGCATCCCTTTATCGATAATTGATTTCAGGGCATAATCCGCTCTCTGGAAAGCGTCGCTTTTTCCACGGATCAGGTTATGCGTGGTTCCCATTCCATCGACACTTACTTGCCAGGCTATGTTTTTATAGTTTTTGAGTTCCCTTACTAATTCCGGGCTAAACAAATATCCACTGGTCGCAACGACCGCCGCGACAAAATCATGAGAAACCTTTTCAAGGATTTGAATAAAATCCGGTCTGGCGGCAGGTTCTCCTCCGGTCAGAAAAAGTTTACTGATGCCTAATTCTTTCAACTTGTCCAAAACAACGGTTACTTCTTCGAAATTCATCTCGTTCTCCAGATTGCTCCCGGCCGAAATATAGCAATGTTTGCAGGCCAAAGGACACTTTCTTGTTAATTCAAAAGTCATCGCCATTGGTGTTACTCGGTCGAATTCACCAAAAATTTTACCTTTTTTGGGAACATCTTCATTATGTGGCGGAATAATTACATAGCCCCTGCTTATACATGCGTTGATAAAATCATCAATCAATAGTTTTGCTCGATGAAAATCCTCCCCGTACCGCGCCGACATTACCTCTGCTATTTGCTCAACGCTTTTTGCCCCGTCACATAGTTCCAAAATTTCGGCGCCGGTTTTGTTTACCGGCTCATATTCCATGGAAATATCGGTCCACCTGTAAATTACCGAATCGCCATATTGTCTAATCAAAACATGAGGATAGGCAAATAACGGATACATTATAAAACCCCCTGTCTTCCATTTTGGCCCGTTATATTCCATATTATACCAGTATCAATTAAATACAGAGGGGAGCTATCCTGCGATAGCTCCCATCCTGGTTTTTTCTGCAGTTGACCGCTTTACAGCTTTAAATCGCAGCTGCGATCCATAATACAGGGCATGGGTACGAAACCAAACTAACACTCAAGGAAGCTAAAGCACCGCACCCAACACAACTGGCAATTTTTGCCCCTTTTAGTGTCGGAACTTGCATAATTATCCTCCTTTCGTAATATTTTTCGTTATAAACCCAAAAAATTACAATATTGGGTTTGTATATACAAAATAACATTTAATACCTTATTTTGTCAAGTTGGATTTTTATACGTACCCGGCGGTTTTGTCATCCTTCGTATTTTAGCTGGCGTATATTACGAATAGTTGAGGTCAAAAAAATCAAACGGTAGTCAGAATCACTACCGCCTACGCATCCAGTCAACCATCTTAAAAAAATGTCCTCCGGTAAATGACGGAAAAGAAGCGCGGGATAGGAGGTTTTTTGCGAACAACACCGAAAAATATTAACAAATCAGTGACAAAAGGGATGACACCGATGGGAATCAAAGAAGGCTTGCAAGTGCAGTCGTGGGGTCTAAAAAAGAAGCTTCTCTTGGGCTTTATGTTTATCGCTTTTATCCCGGCGGTCACGATCAGTGTTTTTTACTATGTGGACTCAAAAAAGGCCTTGGAAGCAAATGTCGGTGATACTTATGTCATCCTGCTGGGTCATATTTTAAACAATGTCGAACAGCAGATTGAAGAGGCTTATCAGTTTACCAACTGGTTGTACTTGGACCGGGATGTGCTCCGTCTGCTTCAGCGGACCCCGGAAGAGCCAAACGTTATGATCAGCAAAACATCGACGTTGTCCAAAAGATCGAAAACCAGTTCCGCTTCCTGCCGATTATGGAGCATATTAATGCCTTCTTTCTTCTGGGGCATAACGGGATTGACATCCGGTATGGTCCTGACAGCTACCGGATCAATCCGGCCGTCTTTGCCGACGAACCCTGGTTCCAGCAAGGTAGTTCCCATTCAACCATACTCATCTGGGGAACGGTGACCCCCAACTACTCACCCCGTACCTCCCACCCCTACATCATCCCGGTCTACCGTAATTATATTGATATACAAAATGGAAAAATCCTCGGCTCGATTGTGCCTTTACTCAAGCCTTCTTTCTTCCACCAGTCCTACAGTGGCTTAGTCGCGGAAAAGGAAGCTTTTCTTTTTATCCATGACGCCACCGGACGTCTCTTATTCAGTGATCATTACGGCGCCCAGGAGCCGGTTGCTGACTGGTCCCGGCTCTTGGATGGCTTAATAGAGGATGAACGGCCTTACTTCGAGATGACCGCAGGAAACCAAAGCTACCTGGTGGTCCACCGGACCTCTGAGCGGACGAAAATCCGGGTCACCTTTATTACCCGCTTGGATGAACTGCAAAGACAGCGCCGGTTAATCGCCATCACCACTTTTTGGCTGGCCGGCGGGACTATCTTTTTATGCTTGTGGTTTTCTTTATTCTTATCGGAAAATCTGGGAAAACCCATTCGTACCCTGACTGAAACTGTGAACCGGATCGCCGATGGGGATTTCGGGCGGGAAGTAATCTTAAAAAACAACGATGAAATTGGGGTTTTAGGACGGGCGATTACCCGTATGTCCAAACAGATTAAACATCTTCTGGAGGAACGCCTGCAAATCCAGGAAAACATCAGAGAAACGGAGATCCGTCTTCTCCAAAGCCAGATTAACCCCCACTTTTTACATAACACCTTGAACTCGATCAAATGGATGGCCACCATGCAAGGGGCCGATGGGATCAGGGAGATGATCAGCGCCTTGGGCCGGTTACTCCGGGCGGTCATGGGTGATGTGAACGAAAAAATAACCATCCAAGAAGAGCTGGCTCTTCTCGATGACTATCTGCATATTCAAAAAATTCGTTACCGCGGTAAAATTAGGTTTCAACAAAGGATCGAATCCCCCGCTCTCCGCAAAGGCTTAATTCCCAAGTTTACCCTGCAACCCCTGGTCGAGAATGCCATTTTCCACGGGATTGAACCAAAGAATGGTTCCGGCGAAATTATGCTGTCCATCACTGAGCGCCAGCAACAGTTGGTCATCTCGGTTTGGGATAATGGGGTGGGGATTAGCCAGGAAAAATTAACCGGTTTACTGGTGAAAGATGAAGAACAGGAGGACGGGGGCAAAAACCGCAACCGGATTGGCCTGCGGAAAATCCACGACCGCATTCAGTTAATCTATGGAGCGGACTACGGCTTGGCGATCGAGAGCCGGGAAGGGGAATACACCAAAGTGGTAATCAGGTTACCTATGGAGGTGGCGCCGAATGGTGAAAGTAATGATTGTTGATGACGAAGCCCTCGTGCGCATTGGCTTAAAATCGATGGTTGACTGGGAGATCCATGGGTTTCAGCTGGTTGGCGAAGCAAATAATGGACAAAGGGCGTTGGACTTATTCCGGGAAAGCAAGCCGGATCTCGTCATCACCGATCTAAAGATGCCGGTCATGGATGGCCTTGAGCTAATCCGTCATCTAAAAGAATTGGACGCCAAATGCCGGATTATTGTGCTTAGCAGTTACGACGATTTTGTGTTGGTCAAAGAAGCCATGAAACTGGGGCTAGTGTATAATTAAGTTCGCAATTTGAAAAAGGAAAAGCCATCGGGGCTCCGAAATGGTAAGTTGCCTAAACAAACCATGAAAGGAGTGTTACCCGATGGCTTACCATAAGGATACCCTAAATTTAGAAAAATTGCTACTGAAATTTTTAGGTGAACCGGACCC
>JAAYHY010000127.1 GCA_012735135.1 Bacillota bacterium
GAAATTACGTAAGTAATATTTACGCCAAACTGAATGTGAAAGATCGGGCCGAAGCCATTCTCTACGCAATAGAAAAAAAAATAGTGTAACCTATGACAAATGTCATAGGTTTTTTTATGACAAGAATCTCCTTATGTGGACCAGCCGGTTGAAACTTTACTGGCTGAGATGGATGAGGCAGGAGTGGAAAAAGCAATTATTTGCGCAATCGGTTCTCATCTGGTCATTAATAATGAGGAAGGCAACGACTTCATTAGCGGAGTGGTAAAAAAACACCCGGATAGGTTTTTAGGGTTTGCTAGCGTAAATCCATGGTATGGGGAAAAGGCCGTCGAGGAACTGAAGAGAAGTATCACCGGGTTAGGGCTGAGCGGGTTAAAGTTACATCCTGTACTCCAAGGATTCCAGGCCAATGAGAAGATTGTTTTTCCAGTAATCGAAGAAGCGATTCGTTTAGGGGTTTGGATTTATATCCATTCCGGTACGCCGGTGTGCTCACTGCCATTACAGATCCTGGAATTGGCCCAAAAATATCCGGAAGCCAAGTTTATCATGGGACATATGGGAGGCGCCGATTTCTTCTTAGATGTGCCGGAACCCTGCGCCAAGGTTTCCAATGTTTACCTGGAGACTTCTTTGACTTGTCATCCGGTTTTTGTGAAAGAAGCCATTGAAAAGTTGGGCTCGGAGAGGGTGATGTTTGGCTCCGACTCACCCACTTCGGATATGAAGACGGAAATTGAGAAAATCAAGGTCCTTAACCTTAGCGATAAAGAGCTTAATAATGTTTTGTGGCGGAACGCCCATCGGCTTTTCGGGCTCTGATTCGCGAGAAACTAAGCTGCTGAATGAGTTTGCAAACTATGAATGGATGATTGGAAGGTGAAAAAGTTGGTTATCGACGCCCATTGCCATCTGTTTACAAATGACGCCGCCCTCGGTTTTGTCAGTGGTTCCACCTTTGACGAATTTGTGCAGGAGCTGGATGACTGTGGAGTGGAAAAGTTTGTTCTGTTTACGATTGGCGGGCTTTTTCGCGATTTTCAGAAATCCAATGATGAAATAGGAGATATGTATCGAAAATACCCGGAGAAAATTATCCCCTTCGGGACTACTAATCCCTGGTACGGGGAGGAAGCCTTGGCGGAGATCGACCGTTGCGTAAATCTCCTGGGCATGAAAGGGTTCAAGTTGCACCCGTGGATGATGGGCTTTCCCATCAACTCCGTTCAGATGTTGCCGGTGATGGAGCGAATTTCCGATTACGGGTTGCCGGTGCTTGTCCATTCGGGGACTGCGCCTTGGTCGGAGCCGTTGCAGATTGCTTATTTGGCAAGCCAATTCCCCAAGGTCCAGTTTATCCTGGCCCACATGGGGATTACCGACTTATGGAAAGAGGCCATCGACGCCGCCTGCCGGTACAGCAATATTTGGCTGGAGACCGCAGGTACGCCTACAGTGGCAATTAAAACTGCGCTTCAAGAGGTAGGACCCGAACGGATTATTTTCGGTTCGGATTCTCCCTACGGTGGAGTGGGTGGCTGTCAGTTTCAAATGAATAAGTTAAAATACCTTAAGCTCGGAAAAGAGGCCGAAGAATTGCTTTTGGGTGGAAACTTGCAACGGGTTTTGAATCTTTAAGACATCTTGATAAACACTGGATTTGAATGGAGTGAATAACCTTTGTATGAACGCAGAAGGATAAAAAACAAATATTTTTCTAATCCCAAATCTCCGGTTGTCGGTTTCCTGTTTTTATTACCGGTTCTGATTTATATCAGCATCTATTTTGTCTATCCGTTTTTCTATAATATCTCCCTTAGTTATCATGATACTGATGTTGCTTCCTTCGTCTCTGGAAAAAGCAGTTTTAACGGATTGGATAATTACATCGAGCTTTTTACCAATTCCACTTTTCAGCGGACACTGAAGAACACCGCCATTTTTACCGTATTTTCGCTGGTTTTCCAATTTAGTATCGGTTTTATCTTAGCCTTGATCTTTAACCGGGATTTTCCGGGGGAGAAGGTTTTAAGAGGATTGGTGATGATCCCGTGGTTTCTGCCTTTAATTGTCTCCGCCAGCGCTTACCGGTTTTTCTTCTCCGAGCAAGGGATCGTCAATGGACTTTTGCTGAGTCTAAAGCTAATTTCCGCGCCGATAAACTGGCTGACGGACCCCTCATTGGTTATTTGGACCGTTACCTTTATTAATATCTGGATTGGGATTCCCTTTAACTTTGTGCTGCTGCATACAGGCCTCAAAGACGTGCCCAAAGAATTGTACGAAGCGGCCGAGGTGGACGGGGCCAAAGGATGGCAGAAGTTGTTGTACATTATCATTCCCATCCTCAAGCCGGTGATCCTGACGGTTTTAATGATGGGCACGGTTTATACGATTAAACATTTTGATATAGTTTGGATTGCGACGCAGGGCGGGCCGGCCAATTCATCCCATTTATTAAGCACTCTTTCTTATAAATTAGCCTTCCGGGACTATGAATTTGGATTGGGTGCGGCAACCGCCAACGTGATGGTGGTCATCATTCTCTTCTTGGTATTAGGTTTTGGATTACTAAGTAATGAAAGGAGGGTAAACCGATGAATCTGACCAGGGAAAAAAAGTCGGAACTGTTATGGGCGACAATAGGGTTTCTGCTAACCGCAATCTTGCTGTTTCCCGTATACTTGATCATTACCTATAGCTTTGAAACTCTGAAAGATATGTATCATATGCCGCCATATCTTTTTCCGCCCCAAATTACCTTTGAACCGATTGTTCAAGTTTTCAACGATTTACGCCCGCATCTAATGAACAGTTTTATTAATGCTTTCGGTTGTCTCTTGATCACTTTATTGACTGCGCCTTTTGCCGCTTATGCGTTAGCCATTTTTGAGTTGAAGTACGAAAAACAGATTATATTCACCTTAACCTTAAGCCAGATGTTTCCCGTCGTAATGTTGGCGATTCCGATTTTCCTCATGTATAGTAATGTGGGCTTTGCGAATACCTATCCGGGTCTAATCTTGGCCAACGCCACCTATACCATTCCCTTTTGTACCATAGTCTTAACCTCTTATATGCGGTTAGTCCCTTTTGAACTAATCGAAGCAGCTTATATTGACGGCGCTTCTCCCTTGGCGACTTTTTTCCGGGTGGTTGTGCCGGTCGCCAAATCGGGAATCGCTACCATCGCCATTTTTGGTTTCTTGTTTCCCTGGGCGGACTTTATTTACGCGTTGGTAATTACCACGCAAAACTCGCTTCAGCCAATGAGTGTCGGCCTGTATAAGTATATTGAACGTTATGGACTACAATGGAACAACCTAATGGCCGGAGGATTAATCTTCTCGCTGCCGGCGCTGATCATTGTCATCTTCACCGGCCGGTTTGTCATTGGGGGTTTGACGGCGGGCTCCGTCAAACAATAGAACAGCTTGAACAAAGTGATAAATAATCAAAGCCGGGTGAACAACGAGAGCTATTTTCCAGGTAGTCCCCGGGAGTCAAAAAAAGGAGGAATGGAAAATTGAAGATTACCCTAACCAAGGTGCAGGGTCTGCCGGAGCTGAAACTGACGAATCAGGTTCCTGTTTATACCAAAGAGGATTATGAGCAGAGATTTCATGGTTTGAATGCCTTGATGCAGGCACGGGGTTTTGATCATTTGGTAATTTACGGTGACCGGGAACATTATGCCAACATTCTTTTCCTAACCGGGTTCGAACCCCGTTTTGAAGAGGCCTTGCTGATACTCTCCAAAGATAAATGGCCCCCGTTGTTAGTGGTGGGCAACGAAGGCCTGAGTTATTCCGAGATAATTCCTTTTGCGGTTGATCGAGAAGTATATCCCGATTTTAGTTTAATCGGCCAACCCCGTAGACACGAGAAAAGTTTAGAAGAGATTTTTACGGCCAGAGGGATTAAGAAGCATAGCAAGGTGGGGGTAGTGGGGTGGAAGTACTATCCAAAAGCTCCGGTTCCTGCCGGGAAGATTGACGTGCCCCACTATATTGTGAAAGCCCTGATTGATTCGGTCGGCCCGGAAAATATTGAAAATGCCGCAGATTTGATGCTCCACCCTGAATACGGCATACGTTCAAAGGCGGACGTCAAGGAAATGGTGTTACATGAAATCGCCGGCACCAAGACCTCCCAACAAGTGCTGAATCTATTGCGGAATCTGCGTCCCGGCATGACCGAAATGGAAGCCTCCCAGTACCTGCAGATTGATGGAGAGCCTTTGGTGGCCCACCCCAATGTGAATTTTGGAATTGAAAACACCTTATTGGGACTGGCCAGTCCCACTTATACCAAGACTTTGGAAGAAGGGGATATCGTAAATATCGCTTTGGGTTATCGGAGAGCGATGGTCGCGCGGACCGGAATTTTTGTTAACGGTCAAAATGAGATCCCTCCCGCCGCGGCAGGGGTGGTAGAGAACTTATATATCCCTTACTTCAAGGCCTTGGCCAACTGGTATGAAACGATCGGGATCGGAGTGACCGGCGGGGAAATCTTTGATCTAGTCCGTGCTACGCTCGGGGATTTCCAAAAGTATGGCGTCGGCCTCAACCCCGGACACCTGATTCATATTGAAGAATGGACCAGCAGCATATTTTATGAAAATTCCCCGTTCAAGATTGCTTCGGGAATGATTATTCAATGTGATATGATTGCGTTTCCAGGCGCTCCGTATGGAGGGGTGCATGTAGAGGATGGATTGCTGATTGCCGATCAGACTTTACGTGATGAGATAGAAAGGCTTTTCCCCGATTCCTGGCAGCGGATTATGGAAAGAAAAAGGTTCATCCGGGAGGAATTAGGGATTACCTTAAAAGAGGAGGTTCTTCCTACTTCCAATATTCAATTGGCTTTGTTTCCTTTTATGGGAGACACCAGTATTGTTTTGCGCAAGGATTAATTGCGTGGTCTTGGCTTATCGGCAAAGTTGATCTCCAATTACGAAAGGAGGGAGGTATTGGGGAAAATAGGAATTTCAATAAAAATATTAATTAAAGGAGGACAAACGATGAAAAGAAAAAGTATAGTCGTGGTAATGCTGTTGGCGCTTGTTTTGTTAATGACCAATTCCGTCGTTCTAAGTAAAAATGTGGTTGAGATTTCCATTCAAGATGTTTGGGCGGATAATCTATCTTGGGGCCGGGCTTGGTTACAAACTTTGAAAACTTTCGAAGAGTCACATCCGCATATTAAAATCAACCGTATTTACTGCCCCATCGGCCAAAATGTCGAAAGAATCCTTTTAGGAACCAGAACGAAAAATCTTCCTGATATCATTACGTGCGACACCCCGGATGTCCCCCATCTAGCCGAAGCCGGTTCACTGCTTGATTTGACTTCCTTCTTCGGACAATGGGGCAAATGGGATGATCTCTTCCCCGGCTCCCAGGATGCCGTCACCTGGAAAGGAAAACCGTATGCCGTTCAGTTTACGACCAATACTCTAGCCCTCCATTACAATAAAGACCTTTTTGCGAAAGCCGGTTTGACAAGACCGCCGGAGACTTGGGATGAACTGTTGGAGTGGGCGAAACGGTTGACCACAAGTGATACCTATGGCTTTGCCTTCTCCGCCATTGACACTGAAGAAGCAACTTGGCACTTTGCGCCCTTCCTCTGGAGTAATGGCGGGGACCTGCTGGATTTGAGCAAGCCCGAATCCGTGCAAGCGTTAGAGTTTTTAACCACTTTTGTGAAGGAAGGCTACACTTCAAGAGACGTTGTGAACTGGAACCAAGGGGATGTGGGCGTTCAATTCCGTCTGGGCCGGGTTGCCATGATGATTCACGGCTGTTGGGATATTCCCCTGTCTGAGGAAGCAGGTATTAATCTCGGGATCGCCAAGATTCCGGTACCCAAGAAGGGGATGAATCCGGTGGTTCCCATTGGTGGAGAGACCTTTGCCATCAGTCCGTTTAGTTCTCCGGAGAAACAAAAGGCCGCCTGGGAATTCCTCACTTGGATGTTGGAAGAGGGTATGGTCGAATTCAATCAACTTGTGAACAACATCCCGACCAGAAGGTCGATTGCTCCCAGCGTTATCCAGACCAAACCCTTATTACAACCCTATATTGAAGAATTGGAACATGGTGTTAACCGCTTCACAGTTGGTGGCGGGGAAAATTATACGAAAGTATCCATCATTACCCGGGCAGCGATTCAAAAGGCTTTAATCGGGCAGACAACTCCGGAAAAAGCATTTAAGGAAGCGGCCGGAGAAATTAAAAAATTGATGAAATAAGCTTTGACGTCCAAATATATACTGTAACATAAAGCGCAAGAAATAGGGCAAAGTATAGGGCAACAAGTTCCAAAGCAGGATCCATTAAAGGATAATGCATAATTCATAGTACCAGTCGCCGTCAAAAAGAAAGGATGGAAACTCCCATCCTTTCTTTTTTTATGCCTGCGCCTGGTTCTGTCTTAAGCTAATATACGGTTGATGAATCCTTGGTAATGTGATATAATTATAACAAAAAGTAATAAAAAAATCACTAGGAAGGTGAGCTTAATGGGAAGCAAGAAAAACCTTAAATACCTGGGGTTCTTTGGCTTCTTAGGTTTTAACGGGTTTCAATATTTTAGGGGCTATAATACTGCCTTCTTGAGTTATTTTGCCTTCTTCGCCTTTTTCAGTTATTTCTGGATCGGTAAAATTGCCGCGGAAATGATCGATGAGCGCTATCTTGAAAATTCAAGAAAGGCGAAGGCCTTTAGCTTTAACCTTGCGGCGATCGAGTTGATTATTATATGTCTAATAACCCCGGTAACCGTGATCAGCAGGGAAATTTTGACTGTGGTGAGCGCTTTATGCTATGCTTCAGTATTCATTGCTTACGCCATCGCCTTTTATTTATATGAAAAGAGGTAATTCTTGATGCCGGAATTCAAGTGCCACTTAAAAAAATACCGTCAACTTGCCGAATTAACCCAGGAAGAACTGGCGAAGAAAGTAAATGTCCGTCGCGAGACAATTGTTCGCTTGGAAGCGGGCAAATATAATCCATCGCTCAAATTAGCGATGGATATTGCGAAGGCGGTAAACGCGTCAATTGAAGAGATATTTGAATTTGATTAAGCCTATGATTAACACGGAGCGAACAGGCGCCGCTCCGATTGAAAATTTGTTTAGGATTAAGAAGGATTTTAGGACTGGAAGGTGAATACAAAAGAAAATTGTATTCAAATATGCATACATTTATGAATGCAAGCTCTCCGATTTTGTAAAAGAAAGCGGGGAATGGAGTGAACTTTTTTACGTTTTACTACACCCATATGTAGGAAGATTTAATGAGGAGGAACCGGTGATGGAAATCGACAAGAGACTAACGTGAATTTGCCGCCTCGAAGAATTACACCCAGGTTCGGATATCTGTGTCGCACAACAATATAAGAAAAGAATTGGAGTAAATGCCATGAGTTTATTTTTTATAATACTGAGTCTTGGTCATTTAGTAATTGACTTAGCTCCGGGTGCCCTGTTAATTATAATGACTTATATGAAAAGGATAATGTCTTTAAACTTTACCCAAACCACCCTAATTTTTTTCACTGTTGAAATGACTTCCTCCTTTTTACAACCGTTTTTTGGGATGCTCATCGATAAAAAGAGAATTCCTTGGTTGCTTCCGGTAGCGATTTCCCTGACCATCGGTACGATTTCTTTCGTAAGCTTTATCACCAATTATTATTTATTACTTTTTCTCTTATTTATTGCCGGAATCGGACTGGCCATCTATCACCCCCAAGCCTCTAAGGATACATACCTTTTAAGCAAGGGTAATTGGCAAGCTTCAGCAATGTCCCTATTCTCAATTGGCGGTATTGCGGGAATGGGAATAGCCCCGGTTCTGGTCACTTGGTTTTTTTCGCTGGCTGAAGAAAAAGGAACCCTATTCTTTTTAATCCCAGGGGCTCTCATGCTCATTATTTTAGCCTTTAAGGTGCCCGGGATTAACCGGCTGGCTATGGCAAATGAGGAAATCCATAGCGCCAAGGTAAACAGGGGATCCCAAAGGTTGGATAAGGCAAGTTATAAGTTAATCCTTATCTTGTTGGCCTTTACTATTTTACGATCCTGGATTCATGCCGGTATTATGAATTTTATACCTCTTTATTTTATCGACTATTTAGGAGAAAGTGCTGACTATGGCAGCACGTTACTAACATTGTTCCTCATTTCAGGCTCAGTGGGACTGTTAATCGCCGGCCCGGTGGCCGATCGCTTTGGGTTGAGAAAAATTTTATTATTTTCGATGTTACTTTGTATCCCCTTTACTTATTTGCTCTTTAACACGGGCGGACGTTGGGGTTTAGTCTTTTCGATATTGAATGGAATGGCCATAGTTAGTACCTTCGGTATTACTGTGGTATACGCGCAAAGAATCCTTTCTACCCGGATCGGCTTGGCTTCCGCATTGATGTTGGGGGTTAGTTCCGGTCTCGGCGCTTTTGGAACGGTCATCCTTGGGGGAATTGCGGATCGATGGAATATATTCTATTCTTTACGGGTGATTAGTATTTTGCCGATCATCGGTTTAATGCTGGTTCTCTCTTTACCGGAAGTTGAGGCTCAAGGAGAAAGCAGATCCCAAGAACAAGGGGTATAACCGCTGCGGCCGTTATTGCCCTTAAACCGGCAAAGCCAAAGACAAGCCTTGCCGGTTTAATTTTTAGGAAAAGGGGTGTTCTTCATTAATATTCAAGATGTGAAAACTCATATTATCTCTGCACCGCTTAGTGAGCCCTTCCAGTTTTCTCAAGGCTGGGTGTATAACCGCAGCAGCTTGATTGTGGAAGTTATCACGAAAGAAGGTCTCAGTGGTTTTGGTGAATGTCTTTGTCATGGCATGCAACCACCGCAAATTGCTGCCGCTTTTATTGAGAATTGTTTTCGTGAGCGGATGATTGGCCGTAGTATCTATGACGTTGAAGTTCTATGGGAGGAACTGTACAATGTTTCCCGGCCGTTTGGACAACAGGGAGCGGCGGTCAACGCGCTCAGCGGTGTAGATATTGCGCTGTGGGATGCCATCGGTAAATCCCTCAATCAACCGGTGGCCAATCTTTTGGGCGGAAAATTCCGCTATAAAGTAAAGGCTTATGCCACCGGGTTCTATCGCCAACGGAACAAGCAATACCCACAGGAAGCTATTAATGAAGCTCTAGGTTACATTGAAAAAGGTTTTAAAGGTATGAAACTGAAAGCCGGGTTCGGTGTACAAGCTGATATTGATTACATAAAAGCGGTGCGCCGGGCGATCGGTTATGACATTATGCTTATGGCTGATTTCAACTGTGCTTACAATCAAAGCACTGCCCGGCGGATCATTTTGGAGCTTGAGGAAGAAAAGCTGGAGTTCTATGAAGAACTCCTTGCCCCGGAGGATATTAACGGTTACGCTGCCCTCCGTAATCTGACCCCATCTTATATCGCAGCGGGTGAAAATATTTTTGGGAAAATCGCCTATAAAGAATGGCTGGCTAAGGGGGCTTTAGATATTTACCAGCCGGATCTGTGCTCCAGCGGAGGATTTACCGAATGTAAGAAAATCGCGGCCATCGCCCAGGCTTATAACACGATGTTGATACCGCATGTTTGGGGCTCAGGAATAGGACTCGCCGCCTCCCTGCAATTTATCGCTACCCTACCACCTGTACCGTTATGCCAAAACCCAATCGAACCCTTACTGGAGTATGACCAGTCAAGCCACCCCTTCCGCTTAGACTTGATTAACGACGGCGTAACCTTTAAGGATGGTTGGGTAGAAGTACCGACGGGGGCGGGGATAGGAGTGGAGGTGAATAGGAAAATTATAGAAAAATACAAAATAAATTGAATTATAAACCGTTGGTGCTCATTTTGGCTGCCACCATTATTATCTTCGATGCCGGATCCAACTATGTGGTGCGTAATGTCGGCAAAACAGCTGTTACCATAGGGGGTCACGAATAGGAACTGATGATTAAATTTTTTTTAAGAAGAAGAAGGATTTTTAAAAGGGAAAGCCGAATACAAGATTACATGCAAAAATGTATTCATTTTTGTATACATAGGCTATAAAGTGAGGTATATATTTGGGAGGGATGATCCGAATGGAAATAAAACCCGAAAAAGATACATCAATGAGCCTTAGTGACAAAGTCTACTATAAAGTCAAACAACTGATTATAGAAGGACAACTTCAACCAGGAGAACAGGTGCGCCAGATTCAACTGGCTGGAGAACTGAAAGTTAGTAGAACCCCGCTCATTAATGCTTTACAACGACTGGTGAGTGAGAATTATGTAGAATACCATCCACAGAGAGGTTATACGGTCCGGAAATTTACCCGCGATGAGATGCTCCAACTCCATCGCATCCGGGAGGCATGTGAAGGAGTAGCCGCCCATGATGCGTGCCAAAGAATTACCGACGAACAAATTGCGGAACTGCGCGCTTTATTTGAGCCGTTTTTGACAGTCTCCGTTTGGAGCCCGGAGGTAATGAAACAGTATTTACAGGCGGACATGGAATTCCACCAAAGGCTGATCGAAATCTCGGGCAATCCTTTTCTGATGCAAGCCCTGAATAACCTCGGTATTTTTTATTTCACCTACCAATGGGGTTTACTACAGGACCCCCAAGCCAGCATTAAGGACCACTTAGCGATTATCGAGCATTTGAGCGCCAGGGATCATGACGCCGCCCGCAACGCGATGGAGAAACATCTCATGAAAAGCCGGGATAACGTCGTCCATTTTTTCTAGACAATTTACTACTTAATGAAGCCATGAAAAAGTAATTGAGGGGGGAATAAATTGTACGATTTGGTGATCAAAGACGGCCTAATCTATGATGGTTTGGGTAATGAACCAATCAAAACCGATCTCGGCGTTTCTAAAGGTAAAATCTGCCGCATTGGCTCCATTGACGAAGGTCAAGCTTATAAGGTGATTTCGGCTTCGGGTGATGTGGTCTGCCCAGGCTTTATTGATTTTCATAGCCACGCTGATTTTGCTTTATTGAACGAGCCTGAAAGCTACGCCAAGATCCAACAGGGTGTGACCACAGAAGTCATCGGTAATTGTGGTTTTAGTCCGGCGCCTTCGGCAGAGGCCACCATGGATCTATTACGCACTTACTTGCTGCCTACGCTAGGAAAGACTGCGGTCTGGAACTGGTCAACATTTGCGGAGTACTTGGCGGCTTTATCGGCGGCAAAACCTGCCGTCAACTTTGCCGCTTTAGTCGGCCACGGAGCTTTGCGGATTTATGCCATGGGTTTTGACCGCAGAAAGCCTGATGCCCGGCAGATGGGTTTAATGAAAGAGGCATTGACCGCAAGTTTGGAAGCGGGGGCGGTCGGCTTTTCAACCGGTTTGATTTATGTTCCGGCCTGCTATTCGGATTTGGAAGAACTGGAAGAGTTTTGCCGGATTTTAGCCCGTTATAACCGGATTTTTGCCATCCATATGCGTAACGAGTCGGACATGTTGTTTGCTTCCGTAAAAGAATGCATCGGATTAGCCCGGAAGACCGGGGTTCATTTACATATTTCTCATCTTAAATCTTCCGGGGAGGCCAACTGGAATCAAGTCGAACCGGTCTTAGAACTGATTGAATCCGCCCGGAATGAGGGACTTAACGTTACCTGTGATCAATACCCTTACATTGCGGGAAGCACCACTATCAATGTGCTTTTCCCCCAGTGGGTCGTGGAAGGCGGCATCATGACCATGCTCGAGCGACTGAAAAGCCGGGAAATCCGGGAGCGAATTAAACAGGATTACCAAAACGGGATTCCTGAATGGGATAGTCTGGTCCGTTGTAACGGCTGGGATAATATTGTTCTGAATTTTATCGGTGATGAAAAGTATAAAAAGTTTGAAGGGTTGACCATGAGTGAAGTCGCCGCTCAGATAGGCAAGGAGCCAGTGGAAGCCCTCTGTGATCTCGTTATTGCGATTAAGGGAGAAGCTTCGATCGTGGTCTATCAACAATCCGAAGAGAATGTGATCAAAGCGATGCAACATGAATATGTGGCCATCGGCTCCGACGGACTGCATTCCGGGGTAAAACCCCATCCCCGTCTTTATGGGACCTTCCCACGGGTTTTAAGTAGATATGTCAGAGAGCTGAAGGTGATCTCCTTGGCGGAGGCGATTCGGAAGATGACCAGTCTGCCGGCGCAGCTCATTGGGGAGCCCCATCTAGGCCGGGTGCAAGAAGGTTGTAATGCCGATCTTACGGTATTTAACCCTGATTTAATTGAAGATACGGCCACCTTTAACGACCCGGCGCAAGCGCCCAAAGGGATCCGGGCGGTGGTTGTCAATGGTGTTCCCGTTCTGCTTGATGGGGAACATACGCTAGCTCGCCCCGGACGGCTAGTGTTATGTAATAAATAATGACAACAGCGAAAGGGGGAAAATCGAGAAAATACTTAACAACCAATTCTTTGTAGAAAATGAATTAAAAAAAGGAGGATCTAGATGATGAACTTGCGGAAAACAGGTCTGATTGTTTTAGTAGGGGCGATGCTTTGCTTATTGGTATTAGCCGGTCCTTTGGTAAATGCGGCGGAAAAACAGTATGTGCTTAAGATCGGCTATTTAGGGGCAGCCGATCTGAACACCAACTATGAACACGTGATGGCTTATGCCTTTAAATCTTCGGTGGAGACGCAAACCAATAGTCGCGTTAAGGTCGAACTCTATCCCAATGGTCTGTTGGGCTCCCAAGATGAAATGTTTGAACAAGCCCGGCGGAATGCAATCCAGGCGGTGATCCCACCGGAAGGGGTGATCAGCCGTTGGATGCCGGAAATTCAAGCGTTGGGTATCCCCTTCCTTTATAGCAGTTTACCGGTGGCCTGGGAGGTCCAAGACGGACCATTCGGGGAAAAATTAAAAGCAAAAATGCTTGAGAAGACCGGCCTGCGGGTTCTGGGGATTAGTGATGTCGGTGGGTTCTGTGTCTTTGCCACCAACAAACGGCCGATTAAAACCGTAGCGGATTTGAAAGGGATGAAAATCCGGACGATGACCCATGAAGGTCATATCGCGACGATGAGAGCGTTAGGCGCCGCGCCCACGCCGATGACTTTTGCCGAAGTTTATACGTCCTTACAGACGGGGGTCATCGACGGACACTTTAATCCGATCAGCGCCATGATTACCTTCCGGATGTATGAAGTCCAAAAATATCTCTCCCTCACGAACCATATCTACGGGGCAATGTACTTGATGATCAATAACAATTGGTTCAATTCCCTTCCCGCCGATTATCAGAATGCATTAATCATTGCCGGGCGTGAGGCGGCGATTACCGCCCGTGGGATGAACCGGATTATGGAAGCAAACGGCCTTGAGTATCTGCGTGAAAGAGGCATGGAAATCGTCACCCCGGCCCCGGCGGCCATTGAAGAAATGCGGAAATTGGCCCAACCGCCGGTCATTGAGATGTTGAAGAAACAATATGGCGCCGCTTGGGTCGATGAAATCTTAAATGCGGTCAAAGAAGCGGAAAGCAAATTCTAAATTGGAAGGACTGAAGGAGTCGGCTATATTGCCGACTCCTTCGGAAAACAGGAGGATAGATGATGCAACCAAGAGATAACTCCTTTCTTTATCAAGTGGAAGAATGGCTGGAGAAGATTGCTAGCTTTTTTGGGATCTCCGTCCTTATTGTAATGGTTGTCTCGGTCTGGCTAGGAGTCTTTTTCCGGTATGTATTATTAAACCCCTTAACCTGGGCGGATGAATTGGCGATCTATGGCATGATTTGGCTGGGCTATTTAGGGCTGGGAGTTACCATGAAATATAATGAACATCCCTCTTTGACTTTTTTTGTGGAGAAAATGCCCTCTTCTCTACAGAAGCTCTGTAAATTAATTGCCAATATCGGAGTCGTGGCTTTTTTGCTGGTGGCAATTATCTGGGGGTTTGACTACGCGATTAATTCCGGAAAGTTCCGGATGACGGGAGCATTGGGCATCACCATGACGATTCCGCAGTTGTCTGTTCCTGTTGGTAGCCTGCTTTGCCTTTGCCAGTTCTGCTTGCACCTGATTAAAGAGCGTCGTAAAAGCATAGTAGAAAGGCATAACCTGCAAGAGCAATAAATTTAGCATAAAAGAAAGGTGATGTGGCAATGGGTTTGTGGCTATTACCGATCCTTTTGTTATTGATTATCACCGGCATCCCAATCAGTTTCGCCCTGGGCTTTGCGAGTTTAATTGGTTTCATTCTCCTCGATAAAATTGAATTTATCCATTTAATTCCACAAACGTTGTTTTCCGGCCTAAATTCTTTTCCTGTGATGGCGATGCCTTTCTTTATGCTCGCCGGTGAGATTATGACCCGGACCGGAATTACCGACCGCCTGGTTAATCTGGCGATTACTTTGGTCGGCTGGATGCGGGGCGGGCTTGGTCACGTCAATGTCATGGCCAGTGTCTTTTTTGCCGGAATCTCCGGTTCGGCGGTGGCGGACGTGGCAGCGGTCGGACCGATCGAGATCGAGATGATGAGCCGCGCCGGCTACAAAAGAAGTTATGCCGCGGCGATGACGGCGGCCTCCGCGGTGGTTGGACCGATTATCCCGCCCAGTATTATTATGGTCATTTACGGCGCGATGATGAATGTCTCCATCGCCGGGATGTTTGCGGCGGGTATTATCCCCGGAATATTAATTGCTTTGGGGATGATGATCGTTAACCATTTTATCTCGAAAAAACGGGGCTATCCGAAAGGTAAGTTGCCCACGGTTAAAGAGGCCGGAAAGAGTCTGGTCGAAGGGATTGTTCCTTTAATGATGCCCGTGATTATCCTTGGCGGAATTATGTTTGGAATCTTTACGCCAACGGAAGCGGCGGCGGTCGCGGTGGCTTATGCGCTCTTTGTCGGCCTGGTGATCTACCGTAATCTTACGGTGAAAGATATCTTTCTCGCCTTGAAAGGCGCTTTTCGGACCAGCGGCTCGGTAATGATCATTTTGGGCGCCGGTTCCGTTTTTGCCTGGCTATTGGCGGTGGATCAAGTTCCGCAACAACTGGCGGCGCTTTTTACCTCGATTGCCGGTGGAAACAAAGTCATTACGCTTTTAATCATTAATATACTATTGCTTATTGTCGGAATGTTTATGGATATTACCGCGGCGCTGATCATTCTTGCTCCGGTTTTGGCGCCTTTGGCGATCAGAGTTGGCGTTCATCCGCTCCATATCGGGATTATCATGTGCGTTAATCTGAATATCGGATTGATTACTCCGCCGTTGGGTGGGTGCTTGTTTGTAACATCGGCGGTAGCAAAAATAGAATATAAAGAACTGATAAAAGAAGTCTTTCCCTTTATCCTGGTCGAAGTCGCTGTTCTTTTCCTCTTAACCTATGTGCCGGCGACAACGATGTTTGTTCCTAAACTTTTGGGACTGATCAACTAACAAAGGGGATATGTATCAATGCGAGCCATTCATGCCCAA
Source organism: Bacillota bacterium (assembly GCA_012735135.1). Classification (GTDB taxonomy): domain Bacteria; phylum Bacillota; class UBA4882; order UBA10575; family UBA10575; genus Capillibacterium. The sequence continues at coordinate 15,488 of JAAYHY010000127.1, forward strand.
TGCATTTCCTGCGGCGCAAGGTACGAATTAACCAACCTTTACACCTGTGAGAAATGCGGCGGAATCTTAGATGTGATCTACGATTATCACGGCTTGACGAAACTTACCAAAGCAACGCTCCCTGGAATATGGGCATATATGGATCTATTACCGGTTAGGGATCCCCAATCCATTGTTTCCCTGGGGGAAGGAGAGACACCGCTGTTATCCACTCCCCGTTTAGGTAAACACCTAAACTTAAGCAGTTTATATATAAAAAATGAAACGCTGGAACCAACCGGTTCTTTTAAAGACCGGCCGATCTCCGTTGCCATCTCAAAGGCGAAGGAATTAGGGGCAAAAACCGTCGTTACTTCGTCCAGCGGTAATGCCGGGGCAAGCACAGCCGCTTATGCCGCCCGTGCCGGTCTTGAATGTTATGTTTTTGTGCCGGCAACCGTGCCAAAAGATAAGTTAACGCAGATTAGAATGTACGGTGCCCAAGTTGTCCTGGTGGGAGGGCAATTTAGTAACGCTTACCATGTCGCCAGAGAGATCAGCAAACGTCACGGGTGGTTTAATCTTACCTCTACCTTTGCCAGTCCTTATCCGACGGAAGCGGACAAAACCGTTGCCTATGAGATTTGGGAACAATTCGATGGCGAACTGCCCGATTGGATCTTAATTCCCATTGCCTCCGGGCCTTTATTGGTTGGAGTACATAAAGGTTTCCGCGAACTCAAAACAATCGGATTGATCAAGAAAATACCGCGGTTGATTGGAGTGCAAGCCGAGGGATGTGCCCCGATTGCCCGTGCCTTTGCGACCGGAACGAAAGTGGTCGCTTGGGGGCAGCCGGAGACGGTCGCCTCGGGGATAAGCGATTCATTAGCCGGTTATGAACAGGATGGAGATTATACGCTCTGGGCAATTAAACAATCAAACGGCTATGCGGTCTCCGTCAGCGACCAGGAGATTATC
>JAAYHY010000128.1 GCA_012735135.1 Bacillota bacterium
ATTATGCCCGGGGATACGGTCGTCATTTCCGCCTCGGCCATTCCGGGTAATGAAAAACTGATTGCCCGGACGATTAATCACCTTTTCAAACAAGGAGCCCGGGTTATCTATGAGACCATGGCCGGCGTCCATGTTTCCGGCCATGCCCGGCAGGAAGAGTTAAAGCTCATGCTCAATCTGGTTAAACCTAAATTCTTTATTCCTGCCCACGGCGAGTATCGTCACCTGGTGCAACATGCCCGTTTGGCCCAGGAATTGGGGATCCCCAGTGAAAATGTGTTTATCGCCGAGAACGGCGATGTCCTTGAGTTTACCGCCCGCACCGGCCGGATGGCAGGGCGGGTGACGGCCGGACGGATCTTTGTCGATGGTTTAGGGGTTGGGGATGTTGGTAATGTGGTCTTGCGTGACCGGAAACAACTCTCCCAGGACGGAATCTTAATCGCCGTCATCACCATTGACCGGGAAAACGGCCAGGTTTTAGCGGGTCCGGATATTATCTCCCGCGGTTTTGTCTATGTCCGCGAATCCGAGGCGTTAATGGAAGAAGTCCGGGCGAAAGTCAAAGAAACGCTGGAGAAATGTCAGAACCAGGGGAATAACGACTGGTCTTTTATGAAGGGACAAATCCGGGAGAGTCTCAGCCGTTTTCTCTACGAACGCACGAAACGGCGGCCGATGATCCTCCCGATTATCACGGAAGTTTAAATCTAAATCTCCTCTCCTGCCCAGCAGGGGAGTTTTTTTACCGGGCAATAAGAGTATTTTCTAGGTAGGAGGGTTGGGGATGAAGAGTGGGGAGCAACGCTTATTCGGCCTGTTTGGGGATCCGGTGGGCCATTCCCTTTCCCCATACTTGCAAAATGAGGCCTTCCGGCTACTGGGCGTGGACGGGGTTTACCTGAAGTTCCGGATCAAACGGGAGGAGTTGGCGACGGCCATCGCCGCTGTGCGCTGTCTTAACTTTGCCGGCGTCAACATTACCATTCCCCATAAGGAAAAGGTCATCCCCTACTTGGACCAATTGGCCGGGGATGCGTTCTTGACCGGATCGGTCAACACAGTGGTGCCAGAGGGCGGGAAACTGATCGGTTATAGTACCGACGGGGAGGGTTTTCTCCTCTCCCTCCGGAATGAAGCGGGGGTGGAGCCCGCCGGGAAGCGGGTGGTGATCCTTGGCGCCGGAGGGGCCGCCCGGGCCCTTGCTTTCCGTCTGGTCCAAGAGGAGGTGGCGGCCCTTGATCTGGTTGGCCGGGATCCGGAGAAAACCCGCCGCTTAACAGCGGAACTCCAGGAAAAAACCGGTTTTCCGGCCAGTGGGCACACCTTTGCTTCTCCCCACTTGCCGCGAGTGGCGGCCGCCGCCGATTTAGTGATCAATGCCACCCCCTTGGGCATGGCGCCCGACCTTTTAAGCAAGCCGGTTTTTCCCTTGGCCGCTTGCCCCGGAGGCTGCCTGGTGGCGGATTTGGTTTATAATCCGCTGGAAACGGCTTTTCTCAAGGAGGCGGACCGGCTGGGTCTTGCGACCCTCTCCGGCTTGGGAATGCTAGTTTATCAGGGGATTTTAGCGTGCCGGTTATGGACCGGCCGGACGCCGCCCTTTGCTCCTCTCTACCGGTTATTAAAGCAGAGGTTGACCGGGGAGAAATAGCCTTTCCCACTGCTTCAAGGAAATCCTGGACGCGGCAGGAAAAATTTCTCCTGTCGCGAAGTAGGTAATGCAATCCACAATCCCTCAGGGGAGATGATTTGAAACTAAGAGGGTGCAAACATGAAAGCGAATAGAGCTCAGAGGAGCGTTTTTTGGATCTTGCCTCTTCTGCTCTTTTTAATTCTTCCCTTCGCCCCCCGGGGAGTGGAAGGAGAAGCAGAAGCCAAGGGTTTACCCGAACTACATCTGGGGAAGGCCGATCTGAGACTGGTCTTCCGGAGCCTGGCGAAGATGGGGGAGTTTCCGCTGCTGTTGGCCCCTGCCGTCCAGGGGCAAGTAACCTTGCCACTCCGGCCGGGACTGACCGCCCGGGAGATGGTGGAATTGCTGGCCGAAATCCATGGCTACTCCTGCCATTGGGTGGAAGGGACGGCCTTGGTCGGCGCCGACCCTGCCGCTTTAGGAGAGCGGACACCCCGTTCTTACCAATGGTCCTTCTTGGATGAGGAAGCGGTCATCGCCGCCTTGGCCCAAGTGGTGCCGAAAGAGCGCTTAACCGTCGAAGCGGGACGGAAAGAAATCTCATTGGCGGCCAACGCCTTAGAGGATAGGAACATCCGGGAAGTATTGGCCGTCGCCGACCAGGAGCCGGTCTCCTATTTAATTGAGGCCCAACTGATTGAGTTTGATCTTAATCAAGTCCAAGAAAAGGGCATCCTTTGGGCTTTACCCGGCACGTCCCCTTACTCACCGGTCCGGTTGACTGTTATACCCTCTGCCGGCGCCGCAGGAAGCGGCCAGCCGGCTGGCCACCGGCTGGCCGGAACCCGGCTGTGGGCGACCAGTAACCAAGCGGGCGCCGTTTTCCTTGGCGACCAGTATCCGGTCATAATCTCCAAACCCAACGCCCAAATCGATCTGATTGAATACCAAAAGCTTGGCTTGGGGATTGAAGTGTTGCCCCGGGCCCTGGGCGATGGAAAGGTTGGTCTGGAACTGGTGCTGACCGTGAGCGGGATCGGAGGTTGGACTGAGACGACTGACGGGAGAAGGATCCCCTTGATTGAAAACAATCAGATTTTAGCCCAACAGACATTGGTTCCCGGGGAAACCGCCGTCTTGGCCGGGTTGACATTTACCGGGAAAGATTCCCCGGCTTTGATCCTGAAACCGGGCCGGGAGGGACCGGATCAGGAAAAAACAGTCTGTTTGTTGCTC
>JAAYHY010000129.1 GCA_012735135.1 Bacillota bacterium
CGTCTCTCCATAATGAGGATTACATCAGAGCGAAAGAGATCCGGATTGGGGATCCGGTGATTATCCGGAAAGCAGGAGATATCATCCCTGAAGTAGTACGGGTTGTTAAGGAGAAACGGACCGGGGATGAACGGGAATTCGAGTTTCCTTCGGTTTGTCCGGTTTGCGGGTCTTCGGTCTACCGGGAGAAAGGCGAGGCGGTCATCCGTTGTCAAGGGGCTTCCTGTCCCGCCAAGCTAAGGGAGTTTATAATTCATTTTGCCTCCCGGCCGGCGATGAATATCGAGGGTTTGGGGCCATCCATCATTAACATGCTGCTGGAGAAGGGGATGATCCATGATCCGGCCGATTTATACACTTTACAATATGAAGATCTGCTAACCTTGGAACGTTTTGGGGAAAAGTCGGCCCGGAATCTCGTGGCTGCGATCGAACGGAGTAAAGCGGCGCCTTTTGCCCGGGTCCTTTTTGCCCTCGGGATTAGACATGTGGGCGCGGAGATGGCCCGTCGCCTGGCCGAGTCTTTCCATAGTATCGACCGGCTGTTGAATGCGGCCAAAGAAGAACTCCTGGCCGTGCCTGATGTGGGGGAAGCGATTGCGGAGAGTATTCTTCATTACGCCGGGGAGGAACAGAACCGGCGCCTGGTGGAAAAATTGAAAAAGGCCGGTTTACAGATGACAACCACCCACGAGACGCCCGCGGCCGGTCTACCGTTGACGGGAAAGACCTTTGTCTTGACCGGCACGCTTACGACACTAACCCGGAACGAGGCGGAGGAGGAGATCCGGCGTTTAGGGGGCAAAGCCGGTTCTTCTGTCAGTCGCCAAACCGATTTCCTGGTGGTCGGGGCCGATCCGGGTTCCAAGTATCAAAAGGCTTTACAGCTGGGAATTAAGATCTTAGATGAAGCGGAATTTTTGAAGTTAATCGGTCGTCACCATGGTTAACAAAAATGTAAGAAAATTGAACAGCAGACGAAAAAGGAGGCTTTGACGTATAAATTACCGTTTTTTGTCTATAAAAATATAGACTCCGCCGGGGCCTCTTTCCGGTTTCTTTCCACGCCCCTTTTGTCGCAGGGGGGTTGTTAGGGCTTTGGCTGATGGTAAAAAATAACAGGTTTGGCGTGCGTATTTTGGGATCTGCGCACGTCATTTTTTATAATTATCCATTATTTCCTAAGGGAAAGCGGCAAATATATTTAAAGGATTTTGGCCGTTGATATAAAAATATATAAAGATATAGATGGAGGTAGGTAAGGAAAAATGTTAACGAACCTGAAAAGAAGCCAAGAAGAGATCGGCCCTTTTCCAGGAGAACCAACCGTTACTAGCCTGGCAGGTGACGAATTATTACGGATTGAAGATTTGCATACCTATTTTCAGACGGAACAAGGTCTAGTGAAAGCGGTGAACGGTGTCTCTTTTGAACTGCGCCAATCTCAAGTCCTAGGTGTGGTCGGAGAAAGCGGTTGCGGGAAGAGCATGACCGCCCTCTCGGTAATGCAACTCCTACCTGAACCCAAAGGAAAGATTTATGCCGGTCGCATCCTTTATCAGCGGGAAAAAGAAGGGGTCGTTGATCTGGCCCAACTTGAGCCGCGGGGGCCGGAGATGCGCAATATCCGGGGGAATGAGATTGCCATGATCTTCCAAGAGCCGATGACTTCTTTAAACCCGGTCATGACCATTGGCGAGCAGATTATGGAGGTGGTGGAACTCCACCGCCGGGCAACCAAGAAAGAGGCTCTGGAGATTGCCGTTGATATGATCCGTAAAGTGGGTATCCCCAGTCCGGAACAACGGGTACGGGAATATCCCCACCAACTCAGTGGCGGGATGCGTCAGCGGGCCATGATTGCGATGGCCTTATCCTGTAACCCCCGTTTGTTAATTGCCGATGAGCCGACCACGGCTTTGGATGTGACTATTCAAGCCCAGATCCTCGATCTGATGCAGCGGCTCCAAAGCGAGTACCAGATGGCGATTATGATGATCACCCATAATTTAGGCGTCGTCACCAAGATCTGCGACGAAGTGGTCGTGATGTATCTGGGGAAAGTGGTAGAAAGGGGCACGGTGCGTCAGATCTTGAAGGAATCATTGCATCCCTATACGATAGGATTAGTCCGCTCGATCCCGGTGATCGGGCCACGCAGCGAACGCCGGTTGACGCCGATTCGCGGTTCGGTGCCAAACCCAACCGATGCTTTACCGGGATGTCCGTTCCAGGATCGCTGCGACCGGAGGATGGACCAATGCGCCGAGGAACCGCCTATGGTGGAGGAGAATGGACATCAGGTGAGGTGTTGGTTATATGTCGCTTAAACAGTCAGTGCAGAACAGTGAAGAAATTTTACTCGAAGTAAAAGATCTCCAAAAATATTACCCGATCCAACGGGGGGTTTTTCGGTCGACCGTCGGCTATGTCCGGGCGGTGGACGGGGTGAGTTTTAAGGTACGGACCGGGGAGACCCTCGGGCTGGTCGGGGAGAGCGGTTGTGGGAAAACCACGACCGGCCGGTGTATCATTCAATTGGAAAAACCGACCGGCGGGGAGATTTTTTTCAACAAAGAGGGGGACAGGGTTCCGGTTAACGCCAAGACCATCAAAGGCCTCCGCAGGGATATGCAGTTTATCTTCCAAGATCCCTATTCTTCCTTGAACCCGCGGATGACGGTGGAACGGATTGTGGGCGAACCTTTACTTACCCATGGGGTGAAGAATAAAACCGAGCGGCGCGACCGGGTGGTTGAACTCTTATCCGCCGTTGGTTTGTCCGGGGATCACCTCTCCCGTTTTCCCCATGAATTCAGTGGCGGGCAACGGCAAAGGGTGGGGATCGCCCGGGCGCTGGCCTTAAACCCAAAGTTGGTCATCTGTGACGAACCCGTTTCCGCCCTGGACGTTTCCGTCCAAGCCCAGGTGATCAACTTGTTGCAAGATCTCCAGGAACAATACGGCCTTACCTATCTTTTTGTGGCCCATGACTTGAGTGTGGTCTATCATATCTGTAACCGGGTGGCGGTGATGTATCTCGGGCGGATTGTGGAACTGGCCGATGTGGACGAGCTTTTTGCCAACCCGAAACATCCCTATACGGAAGCGCTCTTTTCCGCCATCCCCATTCCGGACCCGGACAACCAGTTGCAACAGATTATTCTGGAAGGGGATGTTCCCAGCCCTTCCGATCCGCCCAGCGGTTGTAATTTTCATCCCCGTTGCCGTTACGCCCAAGAGATCTGCCGTCAGGAGCAGCCGAAGTTAACAGCCACCGAAGGAAATGGTCACCACTTGGCGGCCTGTCACTTTGCGGACCAACTGGTATTAAGGGGTATTAAAATTGCGTAATCAAAAGTTCTTCGGGTAGAAGTGGGTTTTTAATTTAGGGAGGTGAAAAAGGCTTCATTAAAAGGGGTTGTACCCGATGATCTCTTTAATTTGTGGAATATTATGGAGGTGTAAAAGCTTTTATGAAATCGAAAGTTTGGTTATGGATTCTTATCGCCGTGGTCGTGATTGGAGCCGGTATCTTCATCTGGACCAGTCAAAAACCGGCCGAAGAAGTGGAAGTGGCGAAAAGCACCGACGCTACCGGCTTTAATCCTAATCTCTTTGTTTATGCCGGGGCCGGTGACGCAGAGACCCTTGATCCGTCGAAGGCTTATGATACGGCCAGTTCCGAAATTATCTTCCAGTACTACGAAAATTTGATTGCTTACAAAGAAGGCAGCCTCAGCGAATTTGTGCCTTGGCTGGCTACCGAGGTTCCGTCGGTGGAGAACGGTTTAATCTCCAAAGACGGGAAGACTTACACGTTCCCGATCCGGAAAGGTGTTAAGTTCCATAACGGCGCCGAATTAACCCCGGAAGATGTGGAGTATTCCTTTGAACGGAATATCCTTGCCGATCCGGTCGGTGGCCCGATGTGGATGTTAATCGAGCCTTTATTTGGGACGGCCACCATTGAAGATCTGGCTTGCCAGATTGCGGGGGTTGATTCCTTTGACCAAGTGGACGAGGCGTCGCTGGTGAAAACAGCCCAGCGGGTTATGGATGCGATCCGGGTTGACGGTGACAAGGTTATTTTCCAGTTAAGCACCCCCTATCCGCCGTTCTTGGCGATTTTGGCCCGGAACTCCAGTTGGTCGGTGATTCTTAATAAAAAATGGATGATCGAAAATGGCGCCTGGGACGGCAAAGCCGAAACCTGGACCAAATGGCACAACCTGGATACGGAAAAACAAGTGCTCTTTGATAAAGCCATGGGGACCGGCCCTTACAAAATGGTGGAATGGGACCGGAGCAACAGTAAGCATACCATGGAAGCCCACGCCGATTACTGGCGGGGACCGGCGGCCATCAAGACTGTTATTGTCAACAATAGTGTGACCGAGTTTAACACCAGAAAGCTGATGTTACAGAAAGGCGAAGCCGACGCCATTTATGTTCCGGTGGAGAATTCGCCCCAGATCGAAGGGATGGAAGGGGTTACTCTTCTCCGCAATCTCCCGAAGCTTAGTAACGTCTGCGCCATCTTCAACCAGGAGATCAACGCCGTGGACAACGAATTCGTGGGCAGCGGCAAACTTGATGGCAACGGGATCCCGGCCAACTTCTTCTCCGATATCAACATCCGGAAAGCTTTCTGCTACGCCTTTGATTATGACTCCTTCATTGAAGAAGTGGTCTTGGGCGAAGCGACCGTTCCTTACGGAGCGATCCCGCTGGGACTTGGCGAGTTCTTTGACAAGAACGGCCCCCGTTATAACTACGACCTGAAAAAGGCCGAAGAATACTTCAAAAAAGCTTTCAACGGCGAAGTTTGGGAGAAAGGTTTCAAACTCACGCTGGTTTGGAATATCCCCAACACCACCCGGAAGACTGCTTGTGAAATCTTGGAGCATGGGATTGAATCGATTAACCCCAAATTCCAGATCGAAGTCCAAGGGATGGAATGGGCGACCATGCTGCCGCGGCGCCGCGAAGGACGCTTGCCGATGGTCTTCATCGGTTGGCTGGCCGACTACGCCGATCCGCATAACTTCGTCTATCCTTACCTCCACAGTAAAGGGGACTTTATGGCCTTCACCGGTGAGATTGGCCAGAAGTTTGCCGCTGCGGAATTTGACGCTTTAATCAACGCGGGGATCAACGAAACCGATCAAGCCAAACGGATTGCCATCTACACCGAGCTCCAGAAAAAATCGATCGAATTGGCGCCCCATTTGATGCTCTACGACTCCTATGACCGGGTTGCGTTCCGGGATTGGGTGAAAGGGTATGTCTTCGATCCGATCCGTCCGGCTTATTACGATTTCTATGCCCTTTCCAAGAGCTTGAACTAAAGGTTTCAACCGGAAAGGGTTGAGGATTGAGAAAGGCGGGGGCCGAGGGTTGCCCTTGGGCTCCCGCTTCTCTTTTAAATACAAAGCGGCAGGTGTAGTAGATGCTCTCTTATATTGTGCGACGCTTAATGTTTTTGCCGGTGGTGCTCTTCGGGATTACGGTCCTGATCTTTGCCCTCATCAGTACCCTGGGTCCCTGGACGCGGGTGGCGACTTTTATTCCGTCGCCCGATGCCGAACGTCATGTGGATCTGGAGGCGATCATCCGTAAGTATAATCTGGATGATCCCCCCCTTAAAATGTATGCCCGCTGGGTGAATAACCTCCTCCATGGGAACTTGGGTTGGTCCCAATCCAGTCATATGACCGTCATGGAAGCAATTAAGCGGCGTTTTCCAGCCACCCTGGAATTGACGCTCTTTGCGGTAATCCCCGTGATCCTCGGCGGGATCGTCCTCGGGGTGATCTCCGCGGTTCACCATAACAAACCCGTTGATCACGCCACCCGGATTATGGCGATTACCCTCTGGTCCATGCCCGACTTTGTGCTGGGTTTAGCGGTCCTGATGGTCGGTTTTGGGGTCTTGGGGTGGTTTCCTCCCGGCCGCTTGAGCGCGTGGGCGGAATTGGAAGTCTTGAAATCGTCGTTCCGGTCCTTTACCGGGATGCACACGATTGATGCCTTGTTGAACATGCGTCTTGATATTTTCTGGGATGCCCTCCGGCACATTGTGGCGCCGGTCTTCACCTTGGCTTGTTTGTGGTGGGCGTTTATGCTCCGGATCACCCGCTCCAGCATGTTGGATGTTTTAAACCAGGATTATGTGCGTACCGCGCGGGCGAAAGGTCTGGCCGAGAAGGTTGTGATCAAAAAACACGCTTTAGGAAACGCTTTGATTCCGGTTACGACCGTCGCCGGGAATATGCTTTTAGGTTTATTGGGCGGGGTGATGATCGTGGAAACGGTCTTCAATTATCCCGGCTTAGGTTTGCTCACCTCGACGGCGGCAACCCGTTTGGATGTTCCGTGTGTGGTCGGAGTAGCGCTTTTTTACGCCATCATCTTAGTATTGGTCAATTTGGTGGTGGATGTGTTATATTCGGTCATTGACCCCAGAGTACGATTGGAGTAGGTGTAAAATGGAAATATTCAGACGACTGATCAAAAACCGTATCTCCTTGTTTGGCCTGATTTTGCTATTGATTTTTATCATTATTGCGCTGGCTGCTCCTTGGCTGGCGCCGCCGAAGGAAGGAAGCGACCCCTACCGGATACCCAGACGCGGTTGGACCTTGGAGCCAACTCCCCCTTCGGCCAAGTATCCGCTGGGATTAACCCAAGGCCAGTATGATATCTATTACGGAATCGTCTGGGGCACACGGACCGCTTTCCGGGTCGGGATTATCGTGATTACTTTCCGTGCCTTAATCGGGATTATTCTTGGCGCCATCTCCGCTTATTACGGCGGAATCTTGGATGAAATTTTGATGCGGTTTACCGATATTTTTATGAGTTTCCCCTATTTGATCGGGGTTGTGGTCTTTGTCTCCATCTTCGGACCGGGTTTAAACAATGTTATGATCCCCTTGATTGCCCTGGGATGGATGCCTTACGCCCGGATGATCCGGGGAAATATTCTCGCCATCAAACAGGAAGAATATGTTCTGGCGGCGCGGACCATCGGGGTTAGTGATTTTAAGATTATTACCCGGCATATTCTCCCCAATTCCATCTTTCCGGTGCTGATCCAGGCCTCGATGCAGATCGGCTCCATTGTAATTACGGTCTCCGGTTTAAGCTTTTTGGGGCTGGGCGCGCCTGAAGGCTATGCCGACTGGGGCCAAATGCTAAGTTTCGCCCGCAACTGGATGCTGGGGGAACAGGGGAACGTCCTTAAGTACTGGTTTACTGTGGTCTACCCCGGGTTGGCCATGGTCCTTTTTGTCCTTTCCTGGAACCTGATCGGGGATGCTTTCCGTGATATCATGGATCCCCGGATTCAAGCCTAGGCAGTCGTCAACGCCGGCGATATTAATTGCACTAAATGAATTAACCCAAAGTCAGGCAAGACGATAAGCAGCGTAGGCTTTCTAAATAGGCTAAAGCAGAAAATATCCGTTCCTTAATCAGAGAAGGATGGTTAGGAGAATGACCCGCATCGGCGAAGCGGGTCATTTTTGTATTCAATTTGCATACATACTTCCTTTTTTTCCGGGTAAGGATAATAGAGAAACGGAGGGGAAGATGCATGTCGAAAAAAAGCCGTAGGATCCTGTGCGTTTTCCTTCTGCTCTTCTTGGTGGCCGCCGTGGCCGGCGCCAATTGGACCTACACGGTTAAACGCGGGGATACGTTGCACCGCATCTCCCGGCGGTTTGGGGTTAGCCTCTCCCAGTTGCGAAGTTGGAACGGGTTATGGACGGACCATCTCCGGGTCGGTCAAAGGCTTACGATTCCGACTCAGACCACGGGGGCAGGCGGCGGGCGGGGTTCCCGGGCGGGTGTGGACCGTTACTTACTGGCCCGGTTGGTGCATGCGGAAGCCGAAGCGGAACCTTACAGCGGGAAAGTGGCGGTGGCGGCGGTGATTCTGAACCGGGTGGAAAGCCCCAAATTTCCCAATACATTGGCCGGGGTGGTTTATCAGCCTTTGGCTTTTGAGTCGGTGGCCAACGGGCGGATTTACACCAACCCTAGTAG
>JAAYHY010000130.1 GCA_012735135.1 Bacillota bacterium
CGTATTCTTCCGCCGTTTTGTGCCCGATCTGCCAGGGGCCATCCATCTCATTCCCCAGACACCAGGTTTTGATCTGGTGCGGTCTTTCGTAACCGTGCTCCTTGCGTAAGTCGCTCCAGTAGCTGCCACCGGGATGGTTGGTATACTCAATTATGTTGCGTGCCGCATCGATCCCCCGGGTGCCCAGGTTAATCGCCATCATGGGAGCGGCGCCGACTTTCCGCGCCCAGGAGATAAATTCATTTAAGCCAAATTCATTGGTCTCGATGCTGCGCCAGGCCAGTTCCAGCCGGACCGGCCGCCGGGCTACGGGGCCAATGCCATCTTCCCAGTTATATCCGGAGACAAAATTACCGCCCGGATAGCGGATGATCGGGACATTGAGTTCTTTAACCAGTGCCATCACGTCCTGACGGAAGCCCTCATTGTCCGCTTCGGGGTGATCCGGCTCAAAGATTCCCGTATAGACGGCTCTTCCCAGATGTTCAATGAATGAGCCATAGATCCGTTGGTCCGTTTTCGCGATTTTAAAATGCCGATCTAAAAATAATTGGGCTTTTTTTCGCATGCCTCCGTCTCCTCCTTTTGAATAATACAATCAAGTTCGGGCCTTTAGCTCTATGAAGATTATCCTAAATTTCTAAAGTCAATCTTACCACTTTCGCTAATTCCGAATCTTATAACATTCCAAGAATAACCGTTGAGGAGGCACTCCCCATTCCCATCCTTCATCTTTGAGTTCTTACACATAAACGGTTGAATAGCATCCGGATCCTCACTGGTATTAACTTTGTTTAGGTCATTATGGCTTAATTCCGTATGATCAAGGAGATAACATCCAACCCCTCTGAACTCAATGTTCAATAATACTGGTTCTGCACTCCTGTTAATTGCAAACACCGTAATTGTCTTTTTATCTTCATTATAAACAGCTACGGTATCAATCACCGGTACCCCGGTGTAGTTAGGCGTATCGTACTTAGGCGTTTTGAGCCGGGGAAGCAGAACTTCTCCTCTCCCAAAGCGTGAAGCATGCAATAAAGGATAATAAGTAGGATTTCGCCAGGCTTTTCCTCCTTTTTGGGTCAAAATTAACGGTATTGTATTTACTAATAGAGCCTGACAGGCAATCTTCACCCGGTTCGCGTTTCGTAAGAGAGTCAACAGCATGCTTCCAAAAACCAAGGTGTCTAACATATCGAAACGGCACCAATCATAAGGGCTTCCCGTTTGCCAAGGTTCATACCGTAGATCCGGAGACCGGTGAATATTCCATTCATCAAAAGAAAGATACATGGTTTTATCGCTACGTTTCACGGCCTTTACACAATCACAAACAGCAATAATCTCCTGAATTTGCCTTTCTATCTCTAGCGGCCTTGCTAAATATTCTGCAGGATCTTCGACTTTATCAATGTAATTATGCAGGGACAAATACTCCACCTGTTCATAAGTGTGCATTAAAACTGTTCGGTCCCATTCAGGGTAAGAGGACATCCTTCTGGTTGAACTTCCGACAGCGACCAGTTGAATTTGGGGGTCAATTAATTTCATTACTTTAGCTGTTTCACAAGCTAAACGGCCATATTCATCCGGGGTTTTTCTCGCAATCTGCCATTCGCCATCCAGCTCATTGCCAAGACACCAAAGCTTAATTTGATGCGGTACCGGAAAACCATGGCTTTTTCGCAGATCACTCCAGTAACTTCCTTGGGGAAAGTTACAATATTCAACAAGATTCCGTGCCGCATCAATCCCACGGATACCAAGATTTACGGAAATCATCGGTGCAACATCAAGCATCCTGGCCCACATAAGGAATTCATTCAGTCCAAAGGTATTCGGCTCGTAAGCACGCCAAGCCAAATCCAGCTTAACTGGTCGTTTTTCTTTGGGGCCAACCGTATCCTCCCAGTTATAGCCCGATGTAAAATTCCCCCCCGGGTACCTGATTACTGATAAGTTTAAGTCCTTAACCAACTTCAGTACGTCTTTACGGAACCCGTTTTTGTCAGCCTCCGGGTGTCCTGGTTCATAGATCCCGTTATAAACCACGCTTCCCATATGTTCGACAAAGGACCCAAATAGTCGGTCACTTACTTTACCTATTTTATAATCTTTATCTAACAATAAATATGCGTTTTTCATGATAACATCCTCGTTCTATATTATTTTGTCTAATTTTTTAATCCAGTAGTGGCAACCCCTCTAATAAAATATTTTTGCGCGAAAACATATGCAAGCAAAAGGGGTAGAATAGAAATCAGTGTAGCGGCAAAAGTAGGGCCGTATTCGATTACGCGGTCACCAACAAACATCGCTAAACCGGCGGAAAGGGTCCTCATCCGGGTCGAATTTGTCAACATAAGCGGATATAAAAGATCGTTCCAGTTATTCATAAAGTGGAAAATCGCCAATGTTATTAATGCCGGTTTACAAAGGGGGAGCATAATTGAGGAGTAAATCTTAAATTCATTCAACCCGTCAATTCTTGCTGATTCTTCTAATTCCGCAGGCAGACTGATAAAGAAAGACCGCATTAAGTAAATACCAAAAGCACTAGTGGCCCTTGGCAAAATGAGACCTATATAAGTATCAAGTAAACCTAATTTAAAGATCTCAATAAATAGAGGAATCATAATTACCTGATAAGGAACCATCATTGTAATTAAGACAAAGATAAACAATGGTTTTTTCCCTTTGAAATTAAGACGCGCAAAGGCGTAGCCGGCCATAGAATCAAATAAAATACTAATTAAGGTAACTCCACCGGAAAATACAGCTGTATTTTTTAAAAAGCTAAGGAGGGGAATGCTTTCCCAAACTTTTATATATTGACGCGCCGTTATTTGAGACGGCAATAAAGAAGGTGGATATTGAATAATTTCCTTATCTCCTTTGAGTGAGGAAAGAGTGAGCC
>JAAYHY010000131.1 GCA_012735135.1 Bacillota bacterium
CCTATGAGTAACATTATACAGTTTAATGAAATCGTAATATCTTTAGTGTGGTACCAACGGGAAAAGTTAAACTAGTAGCAGCAATGCTAAAAGCCATTCATGCCCAGGAAGACCTGATAAGCGCTAGAGGTGATCACTATCGCTGGCCTGGTTGGATCTTACGTATGGATACTTATGGCTTGATTCGCTCTATGTTCAAAAAAGGATGTACACCCGATAATGCTGCATGTGAAGGTTTCTTTGGCACGCTTAAGACGAAATGTTCTACGGTAGATCTTGGGAAGGAGTCTCTTTAGAACACCGCCGGTAAATGATTGCTGAAATCGCCTCCCATCTTCAAATTAATTAGCCCGCGTACAGTCGAGTTTTATGTATTTAAGATCTATGAGAAACTTAAGATACGGAACAGGTGTGAATAGTTGGCGTAATTGACAGCGCTCATTGGAAATAAAAAGTCTTTTTGCCATAAAAATGGAACAAGGGAACGGTTCCCTGTCTTGGAGGATTCCTCCAGTTGTAGGAAGACGGGACAAGGAACCGTTCCCTTGACATATTTTATAGTTGATTTAAATTATAACATGAAATTTGATGAAATCTTATTCTCTTATGTATTTTAAGGTACGGAACAGGTTTTTAGCTTAAAAAATACCATAATATAATTATAAAAATTATAAACGAAAAATTTATCTTGATCAATTCCATATTCGTATGTAGTATGTGTTAAAAATTTGTATACGACCTCGCGGCCGAATTTGGCAAATCCCTTAAATTGATGGCGCAGGATTGCGTATTGAGGTTTCACTAGAGGGGGAACGAAACTTTTCTTGCGCAATTGTGATGGGAGGCGATAAGGTGGGGAGTAATTGGTTTACGGTTGAGGCGATCGACGATGTCACCTATGGGATTAGTGAAGATAACCATTGGGAAAAAGTACATTCCTATTTAGTTTTGGGGTCGAGAAAAGTCTGTTTGGTTGATACTGGTCTAGGGATAGGAAATATAAGAGAAATTGTTGAAGAAATAACGGATTTACCGGTAGAGGTAATTACCACGCATGTGCATTGGGATCATATTGGCGGGCATCATTTATTCGAGAGTATTGCTGTCCACCAGAATGATGAAAGATGGTTAAGGAAAGGGATTCCGCTGCCGCTGGATAAAGTTAAGGAATATTTGCTCAAAGACGTAGACAAAGATAAGCTTCCTCCTAATTTTAAGCCGGACGCTTATCGGTTATTTACCGGTGAACCAACGCATATCTTGGTTGATAGTGAAGTTATTGATTTGGGAAAACGTAAATTACAGGTAATCCATACTCCCGGGCATTCCCCCGGCCATATCTGATTATACGAAATTCCAAGCCAAAAAGGAGGAAATAAAAGGGCGGGCAGAGAATAATCTAAATAACTTTTAAAAAGCTTTTTAGTAACATTAACGATACAAAAGTGAAGCGGGACGGCACTGGACAACCTCGCCATGCTAAACAGGGACAAAGGTTGGGTGAATGTGAAAAAGGTAATTAACCAGGAACTGATGCGGAATACCAATAAAACCCAGATTCTGAAATGTATCAAAGAGAAACAACCGGTTTCAAAACGGGAGATTGCCGAAGATCTTGGGTTAAGTACCACAACAATATCGACTTTTATTAAGGAACTGGAGTATGAAAGGGTGATTCAGCCGGGAGGAACGGCGCAGTCCACTGGAGGGAGAAGATCGGTCCTCTACCAATTGAACCCGGAATATGCCTATACCTTAGGAATCGACCTGAAAGTCGATCGGATAATTGGCGTTTTGCAAAATTTCAAAGGAGAAATCATAGGCGCCAAGGAGACAATTTTTGTTGATCAAGATGAGTGGAAGGTTATTCCTCTATTAAAAAGTTTCATTCAGGAAATTTTGGCGGAAAACCGGATCTCCTTTGCCCAACTGGGGGGGATCGGGATCGGGGTGCCGGGGGTCCTGGACCGGGAGTCGCGTATTATCGAGTTTGCCCCCAATTTGGGGTGGCGGCACGTGGATTTACCGGCCATGTTGGCCATCGACAAACCGGTCTATTTGGAGAATGAAGCGAACGCCGGAGCCTTGGGTGAAATGGTTTTTGGCGCGGCAAAGCACGTTTCCCATTTGGTTTATATCTCGGTGGGGATGGGCATCGGTTGTGGGCTCCTCATTGATAACCGGTTATTTTCCGGTTATAGTCAGCAAGCGGGTGAATTTGGCCATATGGTGGTGGAGCCAATGGGTTTACCCTGCCGCTGTGGGAACCGCGGCTGCTGGGAGGTCTATGCCTCCAATGCGGCGGCCTTACGTATGTATACCGAAAAAAAACAGGAAAAAGTTTCTTTTCAAGAGTTTCTCCATAGATGCCAATTGAGGGAATCTGAAGCGCAACAAGTCCTAGCGACTGTGGTGCAATCTTTAGGGATCGGGATTGCCAACATCATTAACGGCTTGAATCCGGAAATGATCGTGGTCGGAGGAGAGTTGACCGAGGTTAGGGAGTTAATCTACAATCCTTTGGTAAAAACGGTCAAAGAACGGGCTTTAGAAAAAACCTTTGCCGGTGTGCGTTTGGAGTTTTCCCATCTAGGGAACAAAGCCGTGGCTTTAGGGATGGGCAGCATTGTGTTGGAGCAAATGC
>JAAYHY010000132.1 GCA_012735135.1 Bacillota bacterium
CAGCACGGATCAACAATGGGTCTTAGCAGGGACACCCAAGAAAGAGTCATCCTATTCCAAGGTGAATTTAGTTATTGACAAGGAAAAACTGATGATCCTCAAGGTTGAATACTACAAAGCGAACGAAGGGCACTTTAAAGACTTGATTATGGAGGAGATTAAAGTACTTGACGGCCGGGAAATTGCCACCCGGATGACGATGATCAATTATTCAAAAAACAGTAAGACGGTGATTGTTATTAACGACGCCAAATATAACGTGGAAATTGACGAGAAATATTTCAACCCGACCCGTTTTTACCGCTAAGCAGGCTCGTTCGCCGTAGTAGAATGGTGTTACCTTCGCTCCGGTGAATTTCTTTGTGAATTCTAAGCTCAGCTTCGGTTGAAAGCGGGCAACCGCTTTATGGTTCCTCTTGAACCAAAAGCGGCTTGTGACCTCCTTGTCGCGCGACCCGCTTTCAACTTCCGCTTCGCTAGGAATACTTACTAAGAATTCAAGTCGTTCGGAGAACACTATCCTACTCCGGCTGAGATCTTTTCTTGCCAATGGCGGGAGGCTTTTTAATCTTAAAAAGGAGGTAAAACCATGAAAAAATACGGGCTGGCGCTAGCAATCAGCTTTTTTCTCCTGCTCTTCCCGGCCGCTTCCATGGTTTTCGCGCAGGGGACAACAGATCTTCCGGGACTTAAATCGGAGGAAGGGAGTCTGTATGGTTACATCCTGTACAATTTAAACTTCACCAAAGAGGATCTTGGCAACGTCTTTTATTTTCGCTTGAAAGGCGATTGGAACCCCGGTCCAAACCTCTTCTTCCATATGGAACTAAATAATGATTACCGCACAGGTAACCAGCACCCCGCTTATTTGACAACTCTATTGTCAGGAGCAACAGGAGAAAGCCTTACGAACGCGTCTGATCAATTAAAGCTTCAAATTGACCACCTCTGGGGGATGGTTAACCTGGGAAGGATGGACGTCCAATTCGGGAAAATTCCGGTTGGGTGGGGGACGGGTTATGTCTTTAACCCCACGGCAAAAACCCATCCCGGTTCCTTCTTGGATGATTTTTCTGAAGAGACGCCGGGCACCCTTGGGCTTTTATCCAGTTACGCTTTTAACGATCACACCGCCTTCCAAGTTTATCTGGCCTTTGAAGATAAGATGCGTACCTGGCAACCCGAAGCGGGGGAGTGGGACCGGATTCCTTTCGGCATCAAAGTGCAGAAAATCCGGGGCGCCTTCGATTTCTCCTTCAGCTGGATTAAAGAAGTGTTGTATCGGCCGGAAACGCAAAATTATCATCAAGAATATTACCTTGGCGGCGATTTTGCTGGCGCGGTGGGGAATATCGGCGTTTACGGCGAAGCGGCGCTTAATGTACCCCGGAATGAAGAAGGGAAATTCAGTTTCTCCGGGCATCAGGCCAAAGATTTACTGGAATACTGTCTAGGCGGAGATTATCTTTTCGCCGATGCTGATCTGACACTCCGGATGGAGTACTACCATCAAGGGCGGGGTGTGACGAAGAAAACCGATTACAATTTAATCAAAGGGTTATCCACCGGCCAGCTCCTTCAGGCGGAAGATTATCTGCTTGTCGCTTTGGAAAAAAACTTTCTCGATTACTACACATTTATCTTCGGGAGTCTCATCAACGCCAATGACGGCAGCTTTATCTTACAGCCCGAACTAAGCTACAATGCCGCCGATAATCTCGAGGTCGTCCTGGCTTCAGTGGTGCCTTGCGGTGAAAAAGGCAGCGAATTTAACGGGACTTGGGAGGTAGGCGGAGCAAAAATTGAATTAATCAGACCGTCCATTTCTATCCAGGCCAAACTTAGCTTCTAGTTTTCCTTTAAGAAAATGGGATTTTGGCGGCCGAGAAATAGATGCCATGGCGCCCGCGCAGGAGGGGATGATGTGAAGCTCATCTCCTCCTTTTTGGTGGGATGCAGGAAAAGGATCCGGTGGGACCAGAGGGCGATTTGCTGTCCCGGTTTGTTCAGGGAGGGGCCGTATTTTTGGTCGCCGTAAAGGGGGTGTCCAATGGCGGAAAACTGCACCCGGATTTGGTGGGAACGGCCGGTGAGCAGATGAACCCGGACTAAACTAAGCCCTTCTTTCTCCGCCAGCACCTCGTAGGTCAAGACTGCCTTTTTTCCGCTGGTATCCGCCGGTGAAACAACCCGGACCATATTGGCGGCTTTGTCCTTGGCCAGGAAATGCTCAAGGTGTCCTTTTATTTCCAATTTGCCATGAACGACCGCCAGGTAGGTCTTTTTAAAGCCGCCGGTCCGCAGCTGTTCCGCCAAGCGGGAGGCGGCCTTGGAGGTTTTGGCGAAAACCATGACGCCGCCCACCGGCCGGTCTAAACGATGGACCAGCCCCAGATAGACCTGGCCCGGTTTTTGGTACCGCGTCTTGAGATCATGCTTCAAGATCGAAAGGAGATCCGGATCACCGGAGGAATCGGCTTGCGTCGGCAGATTCACCGGTTTTTCCACCACGAGCAGATGATTATCTTCGTAGAGAATGGGAATCTTTTGCCCGCTCATTCCCGGGCCTCCCAGCGACCGGTGGCCCCGCAAGGCAAGATCAATCCGGAACGGGTTACCGGCAGTCCCACTTCATCGGCGGTAATGATACCACCGTATTTTTTTTGCAAGGTGAGGGTTAAGATGTTCCGGAGTACGGTGGGGGCGAGCCCGGTGGTGTAGGAGTTGATCAGGAAAAATAAGGGTTCCGGGGCAAGCACCTGCAAGCAAAGGTCGATCAGGCCATATAATTCATTTTCGATCTTCCAGAGCTCGCCGTTGGGCCCTCGTCCATAAGAAGGAGGATCCATGA
>JAAYHY010000133.1 GCA_012735135.1 Bacillota bacterium
GGTTGGTGATCGCCAGGTATTTCTGGGTCTCATAGAATTTTTGGTCGTAGATGGTGGATATGGGATTGCATTGGCCGTCGACAACACCTTGGGCCAGAGCCATATACAATTCGGGGAAAGCAACGACAGTGTTGTAGCTCCCTAAAGCCTTAAAGGTCTCTTGTAACTGCATTTCACTGGGCACCCGCATCCGTAAACCTTTGAGATCATCCGGCGTATAAATCGGCCGCTTGCTATTGGTGATCGCGCGGAAGCCCCATTCCCAGTCACTCAGGACGATAAAGCCTTTCTTCTCCGCCATCTTCGCCAGGAGCTGACCGGCTTCACCGTCTAAGGTGCGATGGGCATGATCATAGTCTTCAAATAAGAAGGGAATCATCACGACGGCGTATTCCGGGACAAAGGCCTGGAGCTGCCCAGAGGTACAAAGGCCAAGATCCACGGCGCCGACGGCAATCTGTTCGGTAAATTCCGGGGCGGAACCCAGGGTCGCGTTGGGGAAAATCTCAATTTTCACCGCACCGTTCGTCTTCTCTTCAACGGTTTTCTTGAAGAGTAACGATCCTTGATGAATGGGATGGCCTTCGTTACAAATATGGGCCAGTCTTAAGGTATATTGTTTTTGCGCACCTGTTGTTGAAGGGATAACCAGAATTATAAGTAACAAGAGACCTATAACCGTCACCATCAGCCTTTTTTGACTCGACATCCTAAAATTACCTCCTTAAATTCGTTTTTGCTTGCGGCATCCAAAGCAAAATCGTTCTCTTCGCTCTTTACTCACCCCCTTTTCCTACCTGTTGTAAAGGAGATGTTGAGGAACGGACGATTAACCGCGGTTCCAATTTATGGCGTTGAAATGGTGGTTCTTCCGGTTCCGGCACTTCATCCTCCGGCCACAAGGCGAGGGATTCATTCCGCTTTTTAATCCGGGCCAAGAGGATTTCCGCGGCCATCTGCCCCATCTTGTATGTATCTTGCGATACGGTGGTCAGCGGCGGTGTGACCAGGGTCGTCCATTCCGTATCGTCGAAGGTGACCAGAGACAATTGTTCCGGAATCCGGAGACCCATTTCTTGAAAGGCTTGGTAAGCGCCCCGACTTAAGCGGCCGCTACCGACAAAAACAGCGGTGGGCTTGGTCTCGGCGGCCAAGAGTTCCTTCGCCAGCTGGTAACCGGAATCCGGGTGGAAGCCACCGGTTTTAAGCAAGGCCGGATCGACCTTTACCCCGGCCTCCTGAAAAGCCCGTTGACAACCGGCCAGCCGGTCGGCGTAAGTCGAAACAGTGGTCGGTCCCAGAATGGTGCCAATCTTGGTGTGCCCAAGATCCAGCAGATGGCGGATGCCCAAGTAAGCTCCAAGTTCATTGTCGTTTTCCACCACATCGGCGGCCACGACCTCGCTCCGGCGGTTGACAAAAACAATGGGGATGCCCATCTCTTCCAGGTTTGGTTTTAAATCCTCAATGCCACTGGTCGGCGAGATGATGAGGCCATCCACCCGGTAACGGGAGAGACTCTCCAGGTACTTTTTGGTTTTCGATGAATCCTCATCATTGTTGCAGACCATCACAATATATCCGGCTTTCACAGCCACATCTTCGATGCCCCGGACAATCGGAGCAAAGAAGGGATCGGTGATGTCGGAGATTAGCACGCTCAAGATCTGGGTGCTCTTCGTCACCAGGGATTGGGCGATCCGGTTTGGCTGGTAATTTAATTCCTTAATGGCTTGCTTAATCCGCTTGGCGGTCTCCGGGTTCACCCGCCGGGACTTATTGATTACATAAGAAACAGTGGCGATCGAAACGCCCGCCTTTTTGGCCACATCTTTAATCGTCGCCATCGCTTTAGCTCCTTATCTTCCTTATTTCCCCTTTTAAATAAGTAATACTCCGTTTAACCCACTCCGCCTCATTCCGGATGGTCTCTTCCACATTGTTTTGAAAGGGAGGCCATAATTCCAAAATAATATTGTAAGACCGGCCTTTCCCATTGAGATACTCGATCACTTTTAACACCTCAAGGCGGCCTTCCCCGGCCGGCCGGCCGGTAAGCACATACCCCATTGCCGTATCAATCCGCGCAATTGCAAAATCCTTAATATGAAGGTTAACTACATAAGGGGCCAGCTCGCGCAGGACTAATTCGGGACCTTCCAAAGCGCCGAAATTGTTGACCGTATCTAAACAAACGCCAAGATTGGGATGGCCGATTTTACGCACCAAAGCAGCCAATTCCCCGGCCGGATGCCGTTCGTAATTCTCCAGGGCAAGCACGACCCCGGCTTTGGCAAAGTCGGGTAAAACTGAGCGGAGCCAGGTTTCGATCTGGGGCAGATCTGGCTGCGAAGTGGCCGTATGCGTTAAGGTCCGTAACAAACGGGAATTTAAAAAGTTGGCAATCTGCAGATACTGGCAGAGATGATCCGGTTCAACGCCCCGGGTCCCAATCTCCAACTCGATCCCGTACTCCACCGCCGCGTCGCGTAGTTCGGTTAACTCACCGACACTCAAAGTATGTAATGGTAAGTTGTCGGCAATTTGGACCACATTGACACCCAGACTTTTTGCCTTTTCCACCAAACCGGCCGCTGTTAACGGTTTCTCCGGGGCGGGATAACCGGGGACACCAATCGCCCAGGGGTAAGACCAGGAACTGATCCCAAGCTGCTTAATCACTGCTAAATCCCCCTTCAAGATGAGGTAGCGCCAAACGAAAGTGTTTAAACGTTTAGCTAATCGTTTAGTTAAACGTTTAGTTAAACGCTTAGATAGATCTTACCAAGAGGTCATAATTTTGTCAAGCTTTATATACAATTTTTTAGGCATTCTATAAAAAAGACCACCCGCAATACGGGTGGTTACTGGTTTTCCTTGATCAGGCTTGATCTTATACGCTTCAAAAAAGAAGATTTCCTCTTACAAGCTGATCTCTCTGCCCGCGTTAATTTTGTTGAAGACCAGCAAAGAAAGGACGGTGAGCACCGTCAGAATGGAGGATAGCGCTGCTGCCACACCGTAATTACCCCGTAAAACTTCGGTAAAAACGGCGACCGTCAGTGTTTTGGTCCGGCCGGTGTAAAGGATGACGGCGGTCGACAGCTCACTGATCATCGTGATCCAGCTTAAAATCGCCCCGGAGATTATCCCGGCCGCCATCATCGGAACGGTCACTTGGAAAAAGGTTTTCATCTTGGAAGCGCCCAATGAGATCGCGGCTTCTTCGATGCTAAGTGGGATTTGTAGTAAAATTGCCACCGAAGAACGGATGGTATAGGGCAGCCTCCGGATCACCTAGGCATTCAC
>JAAYHY010000134.1 GCA_012735135.1 Bacillota bacterium
GTCCTGGACGGGGCTTTTTTTTTGGATAAACCCGGCCCGTTGACGAGGAGAGAAGGGTGCTTTTTTGGGGTAAATATGGTAAAATAAAAGAGTTTAGTTCTGGAAAGATGGAAGCAATTGAAATTGTGTACAGGAGGGGCCCCTTTGCATCTTAAACGTTTGGAAATTCATGGTTTTAAATCCTTTGCCGACCGGATTAATCTGGTCTTTAAACCGGGGATCACGGCGATTGTCGGTCCGAACGGGAGCGGAAAGAGTAATATCGCCGATAGCCTCCGCTGGGTAATGGGGGAGGCCAATCTCCGTAATCTGCGGGGGACCAAATATGAGGATGTTATCTTTTCCGGGAGCGATGACCGGAAACCGTTAGGGATGGCCGATGTCACTTTGGTCCTGGACAATTCGGATCAAACCTTGCCGTTGGATTATACGGAAGTTGCCGTGACGAGGCGGGTTTACCGTTCCGGGGAGAGTGAGTTTTTGATTAACCGGGTTCCGGTGCGGCTCAAAGACATTCAGGAACTTTTCTTCGATACCGGCTTGGGCAAAGAGGCCTATTCGGTGATTAGCCAGGGAAAGATCGATGCGATCCTTTCCGTCCGCCCGGAGGACCGGCGGAGCATTTTTGAAGAAGCCGCGGGGATCATGCGTTACAAAGTAAAGAAAAATTTAACCATCAAAAAATTGGGGGAGACGGAGAATAATATCTTAAGAATCCAGGATCTGTTGGCAGAATTAAGAAAACAACTGGATCCCTTAGCGGATCAAGCGGAGAAGGCTACTTTATATTTGGAGATCCGGAATGGACTTAAAGCTATCGAGATCAACCACGCTTACCAGGAAATGAGAGCGATTGAGCGGACGTTAAAAGATTTAACTGGGGAAGAACAGGTAAAACAGCAGACCCTCGCGGCTTTAAAAGCGGAGGAGGAGAAGCTGGCCCAGGAAATGTTCGCCGTTAAACGGCAGGCGAACGAGCTTGAAACCCAGATCCAAACCCGGCAAAAATTACTGATGGACGGGATGGCCCAGCGGGAAAGGGCGGCGGGGGAATTAAATCTTTTCACCGAACGAAAGCGTTCCTTGGAGAACCGCCAACAAGAATTGACCATCCTCCTGACCACGCAGCGGGAGAAGATCGGAGCTTTGGAGCAAAAACAAGCCCAACTCCAGCAGAGCACGGCCGGAATTGCACGGGAGAAGGAAGAGTTAGCGGCTGAGGTCAAACGGCTGGAGGAAGTACTTACGGATAAAGAAGGGCAGATCAAAGCGGTCCGTGCCGAACTGGCGGCCAAGAAGGGGCTTTATACCGAGAAGCTGGAAGCGAATTCCCGTTTGAAACAACAGATTAGTGAGGAAGGGGCCCAGAAGGGATTTCGCCAGGAAAGAGAGGCGGAACTCCGGGCGGAGTTGGACCTGATCAACCACGAACTGGCAGAAACCCAGGCCCAAGGACAAGCGCTCCAGGCTAAATTGGAGGAGTTGCGGAAAGAAGCCGAATCCAGCAAAGCGGAAGAACGTCGTTTAGCCGGGGAGTTGGAGAAGAGCCGGACCTATCTGGCACAGCGAAGCCAAAAAAACCAAGAACTGCGGGAACGTCTCCATGGCCTTGAATCAAAGATTACCGTCCTTTCTGAAATGGAGCGGAGTCACCAGGGCTATTTTCATGGGGTAAAAGCTTTACTCGAGGCGAAACAAGAGCCTTTCCACCGGGAAATTCACGGGGTGGTTGCCGATTTAATCCGTCCGGAGCCCGGTTATGAACTGGCTTTGGAAGTGGCGCTGGGTTCTGCCTTGCAAAACCTGGTAATTAATCATCACCGTCACGCCGGACAGGCCATTACCTATCTCAAGCAACACCGGTTAGGGCGGGCGACATTTCTTCCGTTGAACTTGATTGAAGAGAAACCCGACCGCATAAGCGAGTGGAAAGGGATCCTGGCCCAATTTAACTCAAAACCGGCCACCGAAGCGGTTTTTTACGACGGG
The DNA here is from genome assembly GCA_012735135.1 of Bacillota bacterium. Classification (GTDB taxonomy): domain Bacteria; phylum Bacillota; class UBA4882; order UBA10575; family UBA10575; genus Capillibacterium. The sequence goes on from JAAYHY010000134.1 coordinate 1,990, forward strand.
CAATACCGGGCCATTGTCTCTTACCTGCTAAGTGGCACCTTGGTAGCGCCGGATCTAAAAACAGCGGTGGAATTAGCCGAAAAAACCGGGAAGCGCTTCCGGGTAGTGACTTTAGAGGGCGAGGTGATCGCCCCAGGGGGGGCCATCACCGGTGGTAATCTTGAACACCGGCAAGCCGGGTTGCTTAGCCGCAAAGGAGAGATCCGCCGGTTAACCCGGGAAAAGCAGGATTTATTGGCCTTTTTGCAGCGGGGGCTTACCGAGGAGCATAAATTACAGACGGAGATCCAGGAGCTTTCCCGGTTGTATGAAGAGAAACGGAACAGAGGCCAAGAAATTGCTTTTCTGCAAAATTCCACTTTAAAGGATCTGGAGGCGCTGAAGATCAACCACCAAAAGGCATTCCAACAAAGGGCCTTTTTAGAAAACGCGCTGCTGAAGATTGAAGAAGAGTTATCAACCAAAGACTTAACGGTCAACCAATTACAGGAAAGACAGCGCCTTTTCGACGCCGAGCTTGGCTTGATTGCCCAGGAGATAGGGTCTCTGGAGCAAAGGGAAGGGATCCTGATTCAAGAACGGGAACAGAGTTTACGGGAACTGTCGGTTCTTTCCTCACGATTGGCCGGGATTGAACAGGAATGGGTCGGAAAACAAGAGAATCTTGATGAATATACCATAACCATTGGGGAACTCCGGGTGGAAGCGGTACGGCGGGAAAAGGAATTGGTTCAGCTTAAAGAGGAACTAGCCTCCTTGGAAGCAGAAAAGAAACAGCTGGAAACGGAAGTTGCCCAAGCGGCGCTGAGCTTGGCGGCGGAAGAGACGGAATTGGAAAGGATGCGGAACGCCTGGCAAGAAGCGCTGGACAAGGCCAACCAGATGGAGATCCGCTGGCGGGATCTGCAAAAAACCGAGAGTGAACTGCTGACCGAACTCCACCGGCTGGAATTACAGCTCAACCGGATAAAGATTAACCAGGATAATCTGACCGCTAATCTAAACGAGGCTTATGGGGAAGACTGGGCGCAAGAGGTGCAACCGGCCTATGTCCTTCCGCCCCATCCGCGCCAGGAGATTTTACGGTTAAAAACCCAATTGAAAGCCTTGGAACCGGTGAACCTCCAAGCCATTGAAGAATATCAAAATTTGAAGGAAAGGGTTGATTTCCTCTCCCGGCAGTTGGCCGATCTGACCGAAGCCCGCGAATCTTTGACCAAAGTCATTACCGAAATCGAAAAAACGATTAAGAAGCGGTTTACTATTACCTTTGAGCAGATCCGGAAGGAATTTATAGACCTTTTTGAACAGCTGTTCTCCGGGGGGAAAGCCGATCTGCAGCTGCTTGACCCGGATCAACCCTTGGAATCAGGGATCGAGATCTTCGCCCAGCCGCCCGGAAAGCGGTTACAAAATCTATCCCTCCTTTCCGGTGGAGAACGGGCGATGACGGCCATAGCTTTACTCTTTGCCATTTTCCGGGTGAAGCCTTCCCCCTTTTGTATCCTGGATGAGATTGATGCCACCTTAGACGAGACCAATGTCCAACGGTTTACGGAATTATTAAAGCTCTTCAGTAAAGATCTCCAGTTTATCGTCATTACCCACCGGCGGGGGACGATGGAAGTGGCGGATGTCCTTTATGGGGTGACTATGGAAGAGAAAGGCATTAGCAAGTTGATTTCGCTGGAATTGAAGAAACAGGCAAGTTAGGAGGAAGTGGATTGGCCGACGGATTAGTCGCACGTTTAAAAGCAAGTTTAGATAAGACGCGCCGGAAATTTTTAGCCCCCTTGGAAGAGGCGGTTCATTTTCATAAAAAAATAAGCCCCGAGTTTTACGAAGAGTTGGAAGAGATTCTGATCACCTCTGATGTGGGCTATAGCACCACGATGTTGCTGATGGAGAAGTTGAAAGCAAAGGTAAAAGAAGAAAGAGCAGAGGAGACCACCGTCGTCCAGGGGTATCTTCACGGGATTATTTCGGAAATTCTTTCGGTGGCGCCCCCGCCGGCGCTGGACGGGGATGAGCCCTTGGCGCTGCTGGTGGTGGGGGTGAACGGCGTCGGAAAGACTACTTCGATTGCCAAATTAACCCAACATTATTCAGCCCAAGGAAAATCCTGCCTGTTGGTGGCCGGAGATACATTCCGCGCCGCCGCCATTGATCAGTTGGCGATCTGGGCGGAGCGGACGGGGGTTAGCTTGGTTAGCCACCAAGCCGGAGCCGATCCGGCAGCAGTGGCCTTTGATGGAATTTCCGCGGCCAACGCCCGCAAGGTGGATGTGGCCATCTTTGATACGGCCGGCCGTTTACATACCAAGGTCAATTTAATGACGGAGCTAAAAAAGGTGCACCGGGTGATCACGCAACATTTAGGCCCAAGAAAACTGGTAAATTTGTTGGTTTTAGATGCGACAACCGGACAAAATGCCCTGGCTCAAGCCCGTGTTTTCCATGAAGCCATTGGGGTTGTCGGTATCATCCTCACCAAGATTGACGGGACAGCAAAAGGGGGAATTGTCCTCCCGATCGTGGCCGAATTGGGTCTACCCATCATTTGGCTGGGTATCGGGGAACAAGCCGGGGACTTACGCCGCTTTGATCCGCAGGAATTTGCCAACGCCCTCTTGGGTTAAGGAGGCCGGTTAAAAGATATTCTCCCAATTGAGACGGAGCTGATCGGGGATCCGGTAGATGATCTGTTTTAATTCGGCAATTTCACTCATGGCCAAAACCGGCGCCTTATTTTCCAGATAGGCTTTGGTGCGTGCCAAGGCTACTTCGAAAGAGTCCAGATCATGGTGGTCAATGAGCAAAACCCAAACATTACGGGCTTTGACCCACAACCGGTTGACTGTTTCCAGTTGGGCGGTGATTGCTTCCACGTCGGCCGCTTTAACATAAGTGGCCAGGTTTTCCAGTTGGGTAAGGATGGCATCCGCCTGGTCGGCGATGATCTTCTCCGTATACCAGCCCAAGATGGAAAAGATGAGGAAAAAGATGAGCACACCAACAAAGACTTTCATCTTTTTTTCTCCTTTCCCGATGGAGGTTTGGTCTGACAATAAAAGCGTCCATCCGTATCAAGCATGGCGATTAAGACGGTGTGAGGATCTTTAATCCCCTGTTTCCTTAGTTCCGTTTGGAGCCATGGGATGGTCAACCCGGCGCGGGCCAAATTTTCCTTGACGATTTTCCCGTCAAGGATCAGGGCCGTCGGCATCTGTTGGGGTCTGGTCTTCAGTTGTAAATCGCCCATAGTGACGGGGCGTCTTTCTGCTTTCGGGAGAACGGTCAAGCTTCCGTTCGTCTCCAAGAGGGCGTATTCCACCTCGGAAAGGTTGAAATATCCTTGTGAGCGTAATTGCTCGATTAAATCATTAACATGATAAAGATTGCTCCGCAATTCTTCCCAATTGATTTTGGCCTTTTCGATGATGGGACTGGGTTTTCCGCAAAGGATCCGGCGGAAGGTTTGACTTTTTAGGGACCAGAAGGAAAAGACGACTTGGACGAGGAGCAGAGTAATGACGGGGATGACACCGCTAAATAAGGATAAACCCCGATCCTGCATCGGGACGGACACTAAATCGGCGATCATGATCGTGATTACAAATTCATAGGGCTGTAGCTCACCGATTTGACGCTTCCCCATCAAACGGGTGACGATGACGACTAAAAGATAGAGGAAGAGCGTGCGCACAAAAATGATGAGCATGGTTGCCCTCCTTTTTCCGAATTGCCTAATCCTTTCTGTTTAGTATTGGCCAAGCGCCGGCTTGACTATACTTTGTTTAAAAAGAGAGAAAAGAACCGGATATAAATGTATACTATATACTTTTTGTGATTCGGTGAATAAATATTGACTTGGCAGCCTTTTTAAAGCTATGATTATGGAATAAACAGTTAATAAAATGGGGGGATTTGCAATGGAAGAGATTAGTCCACTGGCCGTTGCCCGACGGCAATTAGATATGGCGGCGGAGAAACTTAATTTGGATCCGAATATCCATGCGATCTTACGGGAGCCGGCGCGGGTGATGGAAGTGAATTTTCCGGTCCGCATGGATGACGGTTCGGTTAGGGTCTTCAAAGGATACCGTGCACAGCATAACAACGCCATCGGGCCAGCAAAAGGTGGCATCCGGTTCCATCCACAGGTAACGCTGGAAGAAGTAAAAGCCCTTTCCATGTGGATGACCTTTAAATGTGGGGTTTTGGGTTTGCCCTACGGTGGCGGAAAAGGTGGGGTTGTGGTAGACCCGCGGACTTTATCCAAAGGTGAATTGGAACGCCTGAGCCGGGCCTATATCAGCGCCATTTCCCCGATTATCGGTCCGGAGCAGGATATTCCAGCACCCGATGTCAACACCAACCCACAGATTATGGCCTGGATGATGGATGAATTCAGTAAAGTTAAAGGTGGAGTCACTTATCCGGGTGTAGTCACCGGAAAACCCATTATTGTAGGCGGATCCTTAGGCCGGAGTGAAGCGACCGGCCGGGGGTGTGTGATCATAATCCGAGAAGCGGCCAAACGTTTAGGGATTGATCTGACAAAGGCGACGGCGGTCATCCAGGGCCTTGGTAATGTGGGCGGCGCTACCGCCCGGTTTTTAGCCAGGGAAGGGGTTAAGATCATCGCCATTTTAGAGATTGACGGAGGAATTTATAACGAAAATGGAATTGACCCCGAGGACCTTTTGGCCTATCGCGAAAAAACCGGTACGATTACTACTTACCCTGGTTGCCGACCCATTTCCAATGAAGACTTCTTTGCTTTAGAGTGTGATATCCTGGTTCCGGCGGCTTTAGAGAACCAGATCACGCCAGCCAATGCGCCGGGGATTAAAGCGAAGATCCTGGCGGAAGCTGCCAACGGACCGACCACTCCCGAAGCCGACGAGATCCTGGCCGAAAAAGGAGTCTTTTTAACTCCGGATATTCTGACCAACGCCGGTGGGGTTACCGTTTCCTATTTTGAATGGGTCCAGAATATAATGCATTACTATTGGACGGTGGATGAGGTTAACGCCCGGTTAGAGCAAATGATGGTTGAAGCTTTTGCCTGTATTTACCGGATGAGTCAGGAATACAAGGTGGGGATGCGGATGGCTGCTTATATGTATTCCATTTCCCGCCTGGCGGAAGCCATTAAGGTGCGCGGCTGGGCTTGAGAAAAAGAGCGGAGTATCCCGCTCTTTTTTATATCATTTATTTCTAGTTGGAGGGCAGGAAGATCCCGGTAATGGTAGCGATTGCCTCTAAAGCGAATAATCATATAATGGTATAATGTTTGTAACCAAACTCCAACCGAACAAAGATGAGAAGCATATAATCGATAATATGGTTTGTGCAGGTGGTTTGCAAATTGAAGATTAAATGTTACAATAACTGATGAGCTTAATCTACCTAAATACTAAATACACATTGGAGGAGAATAAGGTGAAAATACTTGACAAAAAACAACTTGCGCCAGAGATCGTAAAATTTGTGGTGGAAGCTCCTCTGATCGCAAAAAAAGCCCAACCCGGACATTTTATTATTTTGCGGTATAAAGAGAATGGGGAACGGATCCCGTTAACCATTGCCGACTTTGACCGGGAAAAAGGGACAATTACCTTAGTTTGTCAAGGAATCGGCAAGAGTACCCGGGAGATTAACCAGATGGAAAAGGGGGATTCCTTCTTGGATCTCCTCGGTCCTCTGGGAAAAGCTTATCCCGTCCAGAAGCTGGGGACGGTTGTCTGTGTGGCCGGGGGTTTAGGGGTGGCGCCCCTTTATCCCAAAGCCAAAGCGTTGCACGAAGCCGGTAACCGGGTCATCGGCCTGGTTGGCGCCCAACGGAAAGAGATGTTAATTATGGCAGAAGAGATGGCGGCGGTCTGCGATGAGTTGCAGTTCAGCACCGATGACGGCAGCTTCGGACACCATGGTTTAGTCACCGAACCCCTCCGGGCCGTGCTGGCCAGAGAAAAAGTGGATGAAGTGGTGGCGGTGGGGCCGGTACCGATGATGGCCGCCGCTGTGAAAGTGGCCACCGAATTTAACGTTCCGGTGGTGGTAAGTCTAAACGCTTTAATGGTTGATGGTACCGGGATGTGCGGCGGTTGCCGGGTCACGGTCGGTGGCCAAACAAAATTCTGCTGTGTGGACGGGCCCACTTTTGACGGAGCCGTCGTTGATTTCCACGAATTATTGATGCGGCAAAGATATTACCGGGATCAAGAGAAGGAAGCTCTGCACCGATGTAAACTTGAGGAGGCCGGAAAATGAGACAACAAATGCCTAAACAAGATCCGCAGACGAGACGGAGCAATTTTACGGAAGTAGCCCAAGGATTCACGGCCGAACAGGCCCAAGCAGAAGCCAAACGCTGTTTGAACTGTAAAAAACCGCTCTGTGTTGAAGGTTGCCCGGTTGAAATAGATATCCCCAAGTTTATTGCGCTCTTGGTGGACGGAAAACCGGATGAGGCTTTAGCGAAGATTAAAGAGAAAAAAAGTCTGCCGGCGATCTGCGGCCGGGGTTGTCCTCAAGAAAATCAATGTGAAAAGAATTGTATTTTAGGGCGGAAGGGAGAGCCGGTCGCGATCGGAAGTTTAGAGCGGTACTGCGCCGATTGGGGGCGGGCCCGCCAAGGGGAAGAACCGGCTTCTGCGACGCCGGCGCCGGTGAAAGGTAAAGTTGCGGTTGTTGGATCAGGCCCGGCCGGGTTAACCGCGGCAGCCGATTTAGCCTTGTTGGGCTATCAAGTTACGCTTTTCGAATCATTACATGCGCCCGGTGGCGTTTTACGTTACGGAATCCCCGAATTCCGACTGCCGAAGGCCATTGTCGACTATGAAGTAGGCAATTTGATCAAATTGGGTGTGGAGATCAAAACCAATGTTTTGATTGGGAAAACCTTAACCATCGACGAGCTTTTCGCCACCGGTCACCAAGCGGTCTTCATCGGGACCGGGGCCGGACTCCCTTATTTCCTCGGGATTCCGGGGGAAAATTTGAATGGGGTTTACTCGGCTAATGAGTTTTTGACCAGGGTTAATTTAATGAAAGCCTATCGTTTCCCGGAATTCGAGACCCCGATCCGTATTGGCAAACGGGTGGCGGTGGTCGGCGCCGGTAACGTGGCGATGGATTCGGCGCGGACAGCCTTACGCCTGGGCGCCGAAGAGGTTACGATTGTCTACCGGCGTTCCCGGGAAGAGATGCCCGCCCGCTTGGAAGAGATTGAAAACGCCGAAGAAGAAGGGGTTATCTTCCGGCTCCTTACCAACCCGGTCCGGTTGTTGGGGGATGAAAGCGGTAACGTGACGACGATGGTCTGTCAAAAAATGGCCCTGGGGGAACCGGATGCCTCCGGCCGGAGAAAACCGGTCCCGATCCCCGGTTCCGAGGAGGAACTCGCCGTCGATACAGTTATTGTGGCGATTGGACAAGGACCGAACCCCATTCTTTTGCAAGGAACCACCGGTTTGGCCTTGAACCGACGGGGTTATATTGAAGTCGATCCGGAAACGCTAATGACCAGTATTCCAGGGGTCTTCGCCGGTGGGGATATTGTCACCGGGGCCGCGACGGTCATTGCGGCCATGGGGGCCGGTAAACGGGCGGCCCGGTCGATTGATCAGTACCTGACCCGGCAGAAAGATTGCGGGGTTAACCCATAGAGCGTTGATCAGGGATTGCGTTAGAGCCCCTTCCGGGGCTCTTTTTTTTGCCAATCGCCAAAATCCCTATCCATTCTTCATCGGGGTCGAAGGGTGTTTCCTTGCTTCAGTGAATTTCTTCGACTCTTCTAAACTAGGCTTCGGTTGATAGCCGGCCACCGCCTTCAAGGTTGTCGTCTCCGCCGGCTACCGCTAGTGTGACTTCAAGGATGAGGCGATAAAATCAAAGGCTATTTTCAAGGTACAAAGTAACCGGCTCCGTCCAGATGCTACTATTCCCGCCTTGGTCAAGACTGCTGAGGGCGTAAATCAAGCGGCCGTCGAAAAAATCACCCGGCGAGACGGTTTCCGTGAAGGAATGGGTATCTTTATCCACTTGGTGGTGGAGTTTGAGCACACCTTCCTGATTTGAACGGTAGATGTTATAAGCCAACAGATCATCTTCCGCCACCGGATCCCAACTGAGGTAAACTTGATCCGCAACCAAGTTGACGGTAAAGTTTTCCGGGGTAGCCGGGTTGGAGTCGATTACGGCGTTAATGATCAAGCCCGCATCAGATTCTAGAAAAACGGAGGTAACTTTTCCAGAACGGACATCAATAGTGCCATAGCGACAACCGTAGATAGCGCCGGTTATTTGGGGGATATAAATTTCCGTTTCATAGGTTCCTTCCGCCAGCTTAATCTCCTTGCTGTTCTTGAGGTAACTGCCCTCTAAATGCAGGTCAAAAGGGGTTCTCCTGTTATTGCTCGGATCTTCATGAACATAAAACTTTCCACTGGTCACTGTATAACCTTTCTTCTGCAGAAGCGAGAGATCCACCGTGACCATAACCCGTCCGGGTGTGGGTTTAATCATCAACACAGCTTCAACGGTCTTTCCCGGTGGAATCGACCGGGTGTCCTCGCCGTAGAAGATAATATCGTTTTCCCTGTCATAGCCGTTGACTTGAATCTTCCAGGTCCCGGGATACAAGGAATCAAAGGTCACCACATGATCCCCCTGGTAGGGTTGGATCACTTTCTTTTCGGATAATTGCTTATTGGTGAGAATGACCTCTAGTTTCTCGATCTCACTATCCTTGGCCAGCAAAGAAAATTCCGGCCGGGTTTGGGCTTGTTCCGCCTTGCTGATCCGAAGGTGGAGTCTTCCCGGGTCTTTTCCGGGAAAGTAGGGTTTGGGTAGACAGCCGCCGCTCATGAGCAGGCCGGTTACGAGAAAAGGGAGAAGAAGCGCCCATCTTTTTAAAACCATTATTTGACAAACACCCCATTTCTTAATAATAATATTACATAAGTATTTGACGTAAATTTGAAATCTCCTTTTCTTATTACGACAGAATACCGGCCTGTAAATTTCATAGAAAAAAGCGGATCCCGTAACCGGTATCCGCTTGTCCAGACGAAGTTGGCATGGAAGTATTGGCTAACCAATGGCTTTATTTTCCCATGTGGTCAACGATTCCTTTGTAAATATAAAAGGCTTCCCGCCAAAGATAACCCGGATCTCTTAACTTCTGCTCTTCTTTGGGGTTGGTGATAAAAGATGCTTCAGTTAGAATGGCCGGCATCTTTGTGTTCCGTAAGACATAAAAGTTGGCGGTATTAGCCCCTAAATCCCGGAGACCGGTCATTTGCAGCAAACGCTTTTGGACTTTGTTCCGTAAATCGTGGCTGCGGGCGCTCCCATTTGTTGCCGAATAGACCGCAGTTCCGTTATGGTTGGGATTGACGGAACCGTTATGGTGAATGGAGATGAAACGGTCGGCGCCACTCTCGTTGGCGATCTTAACCCGGGAGGCCAAAGAAAGGTAAACATCATTAACTCTGGTCATTTCCACGGTGGCCCCGCCGTATTCTATTAGGCAGTTACGAAGGGCCTTCGCCACTTGTAAGTTAATCTCTTTTTCGGTCAGGCCGTTGCCGCCTACGGCGCCCGGGTCCCAACCCCCATGTCCGGCGTCGACCACCACCTTTATCCCTGCCAGCGGCGGGGAGGCGGCAGTGGTGGTGACCACTGTCGTAAAGAGTAGAAGCATTGTCAAGAATGGGGTGATTCTTTTCCTGTTGGCCAAAGCTGATTCCTCCTTGGGATCTGGTTTAAAATACAGTATTAAACTGGATGACTAAACGGTTGTACCGGTGGAGGTTAATCTTGTCCACATCGGCTTCAAACCCGGAATCAAAGCCGAATTCTAAGTTGGTTGCGATGGAGAAGCTTTTCCGCAGCCGGCCAGAGAAAGTGAGTTGAGGACCGGTGAAAGTTTGCTCCGGAGAAAACAGAAGTCCGGCTTTTAGGGTTGTATCCCAATTATTTTCCAGTTTACGTTGTATTCCACCGCCGATGCCGTAGGAATTGTTGGCGAAGATCTCACCCTTTTCTAAAAAACTATCGTTCAATACCGAAGAGATGGGAGCAAAACCCTTCTCAAAATACCATGTACTAAAGGTGTAAGTTGTTGTGGCAACATTTTTATTCCAGACTGCTAAGCCGCCGAAAGCGCCATCATGTTTATAGGCTTGGAAACTCTCCGTCCCCGGTTTATACCAGGCTACTTCCGTTTGGAGGGCGCCACCGGCTATATTGGTAATAAAGTCGAGCCCAACGGCAGTTTCACTCAGGTCGCCGGCGGGAGTGGTAACCAACGTCATCCCCAGCAGATATTGGGGTTTGGGGAGGGCCATTCTGAAGCCGAATTGATCATCACTGGTAATGGCAATCTTTTCCTCATCGATCTTGGCCGGATTCAAAAAAAGCCGGGAATAAAAACCGCCGACATAAAACTCGTGGTTACCGGTTTGGATGGCGAACCCTTGCAGCGGCGATGCGGAGTGATCGGCGATGAGGCCAAGGGGATCCAGGGTAAACTTGAATTTCCCCAAGTCGATTAATAATTGGGGCGAACGGTAACGGACGGCCGCTTCGTTCACATAGAGTTGGTTGAGGTATCCGAAATTGTCATAGTGGGAAAGTAAAAGATAAAAATAGAAATTCCGGTCGATCTGCGCGTCGAGATAGAGGTTTAAATAGTTTTTCAGATCCGGGGTCCGGTACTCTTCAAAGGCCCGTTGCTTATATTCGGCGAGGAGGCTGAACTCTCCACCAAGTTGAAGATGGCCCCAGCGACTTTCCAAGTCAGTGAGGCGTTTGGTAATATTGTCCGTGGCGGCCTGGGTAGGGTTGAGTCCCAAAGGGCTTAGGAACAATAAAAGGGTAAATAGGAAGCAACACCAAAGATAAAGGGTGGGTTTGGTCAGGCGTAGCAAAGATGATTCCTCCATTTCTTTCAGCAGATTTTACAAGACTGGCCTAGATCGCCGTTTGCGCCTTTTGTTCCTTAAACTTCTCTAAATTAATAAAAATACCTGCTCAAGGCAGGAATGGAATTTATGGTAAACCCAAAAAGAGCGGAAAATCAGGACCGGAAGGATGAGGGGATCTTAAATTAATAAAAGGATTAAGGGGTGTGGCGGCACACCCCTTAATCCAATTTTTGGGAGGCCATCAATTGTTCGGCTTTTTCGATTAAGCCGCGGACAATCAGGCCTGCTTCGCGGGTAGTGAGATTGCTGTAGTCGTAGCTATTTCCGTGCCGTTGAATACGATCTGCGAAACCTAACTCTTTTGCGATTTCGTATTTGACCTCGTCGGAAACGATACTACGTCGCGCCACAGCTCCACCTCCCACTACTAGTATTTCCGGACCGCCTTTGAACAAACGGGTTAAAAAAGGATGAATAGGTAAACCGGTGAGATAGGGAGAATATTAAAAAATAGGGAGGGAATTAATGATGAAAAATGACCGCTATCCGCTTAGTCAGCCGGAAAGAGCGGATAATGCTGAAGAAAGCGTAAAATGTCCTTACTGTGGCACGATGATTCATCTGGGTTATGATGAGGATGAAGAGGTGGTGACCTGTCCGGTCTGTCAAGAACAGGTCACCACCGTCGCGGAAGACCAACTTTATTCTTCGAACGAAGATTATTAATGCGTGGTTTGAAGCCCGGAATGACCGGGTTTCTTTTTACTTTTTAATCTTTCCGTAGTCCGTAAGTCTCTTCCACATTTTGGGTAAAGATAATCCCGTAACCCGGTTGGTCAATATGAAGTTGGGCCCGGATATGCGTGACAATGCCTTCGGTGAGCTGATTTTCGCAGAGAATCAGAGCAATATCTTTTTCCGGCTCGATTTCCATGCCAAACAATTTAATGGACTTATGAATACCGGATCCTCGAGCGTGGATGATGGTTCCACCTTTAGCTCCCTTTTCTTTAGCCGCATCGATGGCTGCTTCGCCTTTTCCTTTATCCACAATGACAAAAATCGCGTTGTACATGGGTTTCTTAACACCTCTGCTCTCTTTAAACGATTGGTCTGGAAAATCGTGGGATCCAAAAAAATTTACCACCGGGATGCTGAAGGCGATCCCATGGTTGGGTTTGTCCAAGGAGAAATCACTATTTATACCGATCAGCGCCTGCTTGGCTACGTTTTTCTCTGCCACCATCAACACAATTTCTTTACGGATTTCCGACAATGAAAGAAGATCCAAGAGGCGGCTGTGTACACTTCCTTTACCTAAGAGAATCGTTCCTCCGGTAACGCCGTAGTGCTTCGCACGGGATAAAATTTTACTGCCTTGACCATAATTGGCGATCACATAGATCAGAGAGAACTCCAGTGGTTCCCGTTGGTTATCCATTGGGATCAACCCCTCCTTGCGCAGATTTCACTTTATAAATATAACCCAAAAGCTGAAGCGTGATCAAAGGAGTTAAGGCCACCATGGCGATGACGCCAAAGCCGTCAAGGAAGACATTGGCGCCCTCGGTTGCCTCCGCCACCCCTTGGGCAAAGGACAGGATAAAGGTGGCCGTCATCGGTCCGGAAGCTACACCGCCGGCATCAAAGGCGATGCCAACGAATAACTCGGGAACAAAATGGGTCAGGAGAATGGCGAGGAAAAACCCGGGTAACAGATAATGCCAGAGTTGGATGGCCGGGGTGATGATCCGGAGAATGGAAAGGGCGACCGCCAAACCAACCCCGATGGAAAGGGCAACCAGGACCACTTTTCGCTTGACGTAACCGCTGGTTACTTCCTCGATTTGGGTGGTTAAAACGTAAACGGCCGGTTCAGCGATGACCGTGACCAAACCCAGAACTAAGCCGATGAATACTACCAAAGGCTGGCTAAGGGAAGCCAACCGGTAACCGGCTAAAATACCCACCTCTAAGAAACCCGCTTGGACACCTGTGAGAAAGAGGACTAACCCGATGAAAGTATAAAGCAGACCTTTGAGGATACGATGGGCGGCTTTTTTCGGGAGTTTAAAGATGAACTTGTCGCCGAAGTGAAAGAGAAGAAGGAGTGGAAAAAGGGCCAAAAAGGAATCCCAGGCGTTGGGCGGGAGTTTGGCCAGAAACGGGGCCAGCAGGGAAGTGGATTCCGTAATAGCCAGTGTAAGGCTGCCCACAATTCGGTCTGTATTGGAAAGAATGCTCGTGAGGGTAACTGCTATAATTGGACCGGCAGAGATAATACCGACTAAACCAAAACTTCCACTTTCGGAGGCCAGACTATCCTTGTTCAGAGAAGAGATTCCCAAAGCCAACGCCAGGACGAAAGGTACGGTCAAAGCGCCGGTCGTCGCGCCAGAAGAATCAAAGGCAATGGCTAAAAACTCGGGAGAAGTATATAAGGATAAAAAGAAAATGACGGTATAGGCTATGGAGAACACTTTGGATAAGGCAAAATTGTAGAGGGTTCTTATAAAACCGACGGCCAGCATGAGGGCGATACCCAGGGACACGACAACGACGATGGCCATCTTTGGGATCTGCCCCGCGGTAACCATGTCAACTTGTCCGGCTAAAACATGGAGATCCGGCTCGGCGATGGAGATCATAAACCCTAAAAGTAAGCCGGCGACGATCACAACCTTTATTTTATTCGTTTTGGCCAAGGTTTCACCGAGCATCGAACCGATGGGAGTAATTCCAAGGTCGACCCCGAATAAAAAGATGGCCAAGCCCAAAATGATCAAAAAGGAGCCCAGGAGAAACCGGACGAGGAGCGGAGCCTCGAAAGGAGTAAGGGTGAAATGCAGGATGAGAACGATAATTGTAATTGGAAGTACCGTGGATAAAACTTCTTTAAATTTGGCGCTTAGTGCGTTCAAATAGGCATCACTTCCTTAATCAAAAATACTCTCTTCTGCTCATTTTCTCGCTTGGATCCAGATTTAGTTTTTATTTATTATAACATAAACTCAAGCGTTGGATAAATTTTTATTATTTGCCAGATTAATTCCATTAAATTCAATATTTACTGGCGACGATCTTTATGTGGAGCCCAATGGCGGCGACAGGATGATGTTTCCGCACGCCAGTGCTTTTCTTGGTCTATTCTTAGCTCAGCTTCGTTGAAAGTAGGTAACCGCTTTCTGGATTAAATATGGCAAGTATGGATAAAATAAGTAATAAATTATGTTGACGGATCCCAATTAGCGGGAAAAGAAAGAAGCGGCCCTTTTCATAAAAGAGCTATTGTTTTATTTAATTAAACGTCATAGAATAGAAAATGTGGAAAAACAGGGAGGATTGGCCGAGAAAGGACGGATCAACTTGAAACCAGGTGATCATCTTTATTTTATTGGCATTGGTGGCGCACGCCTCAGCGCCCTAGCCAAGATTATGCTGGAAAGCGGTTACAAGGTTACCGGCTCGGACCGGACGGCCGGGCATAATACGTTGGAATTAGAGGCTAAAGGCGTAAAAATCTTTTACGGACACAAGGCGGACCAGATCACCGATGATCTTGATGCCGTGATTTATACCAACGCCGTCGGCGAAGAAAATCCGGAACTAGTGGCGGCTAAAGCGAAAGGGCTTCCTCTCTATGAAGGAGCAGAACTTTTAGGCGCGATCATGAAGGAAAAAGGAATGGGGATCGCCGTCGCCGGTACCCACGGAAAAACCACGACCACGGCGATGATTGCTTTATTGTTGATTAAAGGTGGAAAAGATCCCACTGTCGAGGTGGGCGGGGAGATGAAAGAGCTTCTGGGGAACCACCGGACCGGAAAGAGCCCATACTTTGTGGTAGAAGCCTGTGAATTTCGCCGTTCCTTCCTTTATCTATCGCCCCGGATCGCTGTCATTACCAACGTGGATTGGGATCATCCCGATTGTTTTCCGACGGCCGGTGCGGTGGTGGAATCTTTCCAGGAATTCATAAGATTGGTGCCTCCCGATGGAAAACTGGTGTTCTGGCAGGATGATCCCCATTTAACGCAATTACTGACGGCGGCGCAAGCGCCGGTGACAACCTTCGGCCTTACCTCCGCTGCCGATTGGTATTGTACGGAGATTGAAGCAACCGCGCCGTTAGGCGTCAAAGGGAAACTGCACCGGAACGGAGTTTACCTAGGAGAGTTGATCCTGCAAGTCCCGGGTGAACATAATTTGCGGAATGCCATGGCGGCCTTGGCAGTGGCGACGGAAATAGGAATTCCGGTAGCCGACGGCCTTAACTACCTGAAAACCTTTACCGGCGTGCGGCGCCGTTTTGAAATAAAAGGGGAAGTCGGTGGTGTGGTGGTGATTGATGATTACGCCCATCATCCGGTGGCAATCCGGAATACACTGGCTACGGTAAAAAAACAATATTCCGCCGGCCGGGTTTGGTGCGTTTTCCAACCACACCTGTACAGCCGGACGAAACACCTTTTCCACGACTTCGCCCAGGCTTTTACTGATGCCGATATTTTGGTTCTGGCCGATATCTACGCCGCCCGGGAGGCCGATCCGGGGGATATCTCCAGCCGCCATCTGGCGGAGGAGACCAGGAAATATCACCCGGATGTCCGCTATATCGGAGATCTGGCGGCTATTAAAGAGCATCTGATCGTCCAGACGCGACCGGGAGACTTAGTGCTGACCATGGGAGCCGGGGATGTTTTTAAAGTGGGTGAGGCTTTTCTGGGAGCACGTTAAGGGGGAAGGACTTATTTAAGAGCAAGTAAAAAAGGGGAGGCGCAAAAGGAGTCTTTCTGTTCTCTGGAGAATTTAACCGGAGAACTTTTCTGTAAATGGGGAAGATTGATGACGACCATTGCCATTGCCCGTTGCTGTAGCTACCAGCGGCTGGAGGTAGAAAGCGCTGTCCGTCGATGCCTGCAAGAACTGGGGGGGCTTGATAACTTTGTCCGTTCCGGCCAAAAAGTGCTGGTTAAACCTAATCTCCTGGCGGCGGAACCGCCGGAACGGGGCGTGGATACCCATCCGGAGGTAGTCCGGGCGGTTTTAAAAGAACTGTTAACGCTTGGCGCCAAGCCTTTGGTGGGGGATAGTCCCGGGGTGGGTAGCCTTTCCTGGGTAGCGCAGAAGGCGGGGATTGCTGAGGTTTGCCGGGAACTGAATGTACCCCTGGGTGCTTTCAACCGGGAGATTACGGTCAAAGCGCCGGAAGGGAAGATTCTGAAGAGCTTTCCTCTGGTTGAAGAGATAACCCAGGTTGATGCGGTAATTAATCTGCCGCGTGTTAAGACCCACGGCCTGACCCGTCTGACCGGCGCGGTGAAGAATCTCTTTGGCTGTGTGGCCGGGTTACGTAAAGGGGAGATGCATTTCCGGCTGCAGGAGGCGAATGTTTTCCAAGAGATGTTAATTGATCTGGCTTTGACCGTCAAACCGGTTCTTACCGTTGTCGACGGTGTGATGGCGATGGAAGGAAATGGACCGCGTAACGGCAACTTGCGGCCCCTGGGGATAATTCTCGCCGGGGCGAATCCCTTCGCGGTTGATGCCATCATTGCCCGGGTGATCGGGTTATCGCCCTTGGAAGTCCCGTTGCTTACATTGGCGGCACAAAGAGGTATTCCGGGTTTGAGGGAAGAAGAGATCCAAATTCGCGGGGCGCAATTAACCGAGTTTATCCTTGCCGACTTTAAGGTTCCCCCGGCAACAACCACCATTAGTTTCCGGATTCCGAAGATCGTCACCAACCTCTTCCGCCGGTATGTTTCGGCTTATCCGGTCTTCAAGGAGAATTGTCTCCAATGCGGCATTTGTCTTCAAGCTTGTCCCGCCCAGGTAATCAGCAAGGGACGGCAGGGGATGACCATCGACGACCGCCGGTGCATCCGGTGTTACTGCTGTCATGAGTTTTGCCCCCACGATGCAATTATGATAAAGCGACCCTTTTGGAGCCGTTTCCTCTAAAGACTCTTTAGGATTTTAACCAAACGGTGAAACTCTTTCTTTTCCCTTTTGGCTAAAGCTTCATCGATTTGGGCTAAGAGTTTGTTTCTTTGCGCTTCGTTTTCAGCTTCGGCCAGTAGAAGCTGTAGTTCCAGGTCAATCTGGAGGCTTTTAATTTTTTCTGGGTCCAGCGGGAGCGGAATTTCTTCGAGGACATCGAGGAAAGGCAGGCAAGTATTACGATTGGGGAAATAAAAGGTTATATAAAGGTTTTCTTTTTTTAAGGTTCCGTAATATTCAATGATCCCGTCCGGATCGGTGAGGATCCGCTCGTAAGTTAAAAGATAAACCGGGGGCATCCCTGTGCCAAGACTGGAGACGACCAGCAAAGGACGGAGAAAACAACCTTGTTCGATGATTTTAATCTGTTTCAGAGTTGTGTCCTGTTGGAGAAGGGCGAGTAAGACCCGGCGGGGGCCTTCACCCCGAAATTCCCAATGCGTTAAGAACCATTTAATAAACTTTTTCTTGGCCAAAGGACTGACCAATGGTTGGTTCATAACGGACACCTCGCTTTACCCCGTCGCCGGATAATTAATAAGGGGATTTCCTCCTTCTTTAATAACTTCGGCTCTTCCGGGGCTTTAATAAAGACTTCTATTCTATTCATATTAGCGATGATCCGGTCTGATGAACCCATTTTCAAAACTGGCCAAGGCTTCCGGGGAGCCTTTTGTTCAAGCCGGAAAGGAAAGGCAGGGAAAGAGGTGGCGACCATTAAACCAACAGCGACTCCGGTTTTGGTCAGCGCTTGTTTATTAGGGGAAAAATGCCGCTATAACGGGAAAGGTTATATTTTGCCCGGCTTCCGGGAGAGCCTTCAAGGTTATAATGTGATACCGGTTTGCCCTGAAGTTATGGGGGGGTTGTCTGTTCCCCGTCCCCCCTGTGAAATTAAAGGGGGTGACGGCAAGGAGGTTTGGCAAGGAAGAGCCGGTGTTTTTACCGACCAGGGCCGCGATCTGACGGAGGCTTTTCAGGAAGGGGCGTGGAAGACTCTTCAATTGGCGATCGACACCGGCGCCAAAACCGCCATCTTGAAGGAGCAAAGCCCTTCTTGTGGTTGCAATATAATATATGATGGTTCCTTTGGGAACCGCTTGGTCCCCGGGGTAGGCGTAGCCGCCGCTCTCCTTAAAGCAAAGGGCATCGAGGTGCTGGCGGAAATGGAATGGCTCAACAAAAGGAGGGACAACTTTGTCTAAAAAATATCCATGGTTAAAAATATCAGGAAGCTTATTACTGGTTGTCCTTTTTTTCCTGGTTTTAAATAGTTTTTTCCGCGAAAATATCCGTCTGTTAGACGAACGTAATACCTGGCAAGAGAAGGTGAAGGAACTAGAGGCCAAAGCAAGGGAATTTCAGGCTAAAAACGAGGAATTGGAGCGTATTCTGATGCCGGAACGGCGAGGATTGATTATTACCGATCTACGCTTTGAAACGCTTACTTTCAATAACAACCACCGGTTAACTTACAATTTAGCGCTGACCATTGAGAACCGGTTAACGCAAGCCCTTCCCGAGGGTGAGGCCCATCTCCTGTTGGCTTTTGCTTCTTCCGGAGTCTCTACTTTCCAACGGATTTCCGGCCAACGGGTGACGATCCCCCCTTTTCGGGCGGGCGAAGTGAAAACCATCTCATTCCCGGGGGCGATCGAAGCCACCCCCGGGGAGGAGATGCTTTTAGTTATTAGTCTGGATCAACAACCGGGCGTGGCAAAATTGCAGGTCCGGTTGGCGGATCCGGCCGAAAAGAAAAACTCCTCACCACAATAAAAAAGGGGGGAACTGGATGAGCAGGCCCGATAAAGACCATTATTATTTAGATATTGCCGCGGCAGTGGCAAAACGTTCAACGTGCTTACGCCGGCACTTTGGCGCAATCATTGTCAAAGCCGACCAGATCATCAGTACCGGTTACGTTGGCGCCCCTCGCGGCAGTATCAATTGTCTTGATTTGCAAGATTGCCCCAGGGAGAAGGCGGGTATTCCTTCGGGGGAAAGATATGAGCTATGCCGTTCGGTTCATGCGGAGATGAATGCCATTATTCACGCGGCCCGTCCGGAGATGCTCGGGGCTACCCTCTATTTAGCCTGTCTTTCACCGCAAACCGGTGAACGGGTGGTTGGCGTCAGGCCTTGTAAATTATGTACCCGGATGATCATTAATGCGGGCATTGAGTGGGTTGTGGCCGATGGCCCCGACGGAGGAGTAATCCGTTATGCCGTCGCCGACTGGGTGCGACAAGACCGGGGGATCTGGGCAGAGGAGAATATCCACGGCTATTGAGGATTAAACATAAGGTTTATAGGCTTTCGTAAGGAAGAGTTCGCCAACGCAGGCTTCCGCAGCTTAAGCCAAGGGAGGAAGAGGCAAAAGCCGGGGGAGTCGACAAAGAGCGTAGGCATTTGCGTAGGAATTTAGCAGGTATTTATAAATAGAGTTCAATTGGGGAAGGAGAGATTTGGTTGGCTTATCGCGTTACCCTAATCCCGGGTGATGGGACCGGGCCCGAACTGACCGCCGCTACGAAAAGGGTGATCGAGGCGACTGGTGTACCCATTGAATGGGAGATCCAAGAGGCGGGGATCGATGTGCTGGCGGAGAAAGGAACCCCCCTCCCCGACGAGGTGCTGGCTTCGATTCGCCGGAATAAGGTTGCTTTGAAGGGGCCGATTACGACACCGATTGGAACCGGGTTCCGCAGCGTAAATGTGGCGTTACGGCAATCCCTTAATCTCTTTGCCTGCGTGCGTCCGTGTAAATCCTATCCCGGCGTGCGCTCCCGCTACACCGGTATTGATTTGGTTCTGATCCGGGAAAATACCGAAGACCTTTACGCCGGCGTCGAATTTGATACGGGCACCCCGGAAGCCAAAGCCATTATTAAGATGGCGCCAGCCGGGAAGATCCATCCGGAGGCTGCCCTTTCCATTAAACCGATTTCCCGGGCGGGAAGTGAACGGATCATCCGTTACGCCTTCGAATATGCGCGCCGCCATGGCCGGCGGAAGGTGACGGCGGTGGCGAAAGCCAATATTATGAAATTCACCGACGGCCTTTTTTACAAGGTCGGCCGGGAAATTGCCCAAGAGTATGCAGGGGAGATTGAATATAATGAAGTCCTGGTGGATGCCCTCTGTATGCAACTGGTCCAGCGCCCGGAGAATTTTGATGTCCTGGTCCTTCCCAATCTTTACGGGGACATTATTTCCGATTTATGCGCCGGTCTGGTTGGTGGCTTAGGCGTCGCGCCGGGGGCCAATATTGGGGAGGAAGCCGCCCTCTTCGAGCCGACCCATGGCTCGGCGCCCAAATATAAAGGGCTGAATAAGGTGAATCCGTGCGCCATGATCTTATCCGGTGTTTTAATGCTAAGACACTTAGGGGAAACCGACGCCGCCGACCGTCTGGAACAGGCGGTGGCCGCCGTGATTCGGGAAGGCAAGGCGGTGACCTATGATCTGAAAACGGATCGGAATGATCCGACGGCGGTTGGGACCAGTGAAATGGCCGATGCCATCATTGCGAAATTAAAAGAAAACTAGTTAAGCGGTCCAGGTTTTACTTCCCCGGCGTTTGCCGGGTTTTTTTTAGTTGAAATACGCCTGTCGCTCGTTTAACCAACATTTTCGAGCGGAGTTGTGCAGGACAACTACTAGAAAAAGGGCGGTTGCAGTTGTTTAAGCCCCCCCGGCCAGCCCAAAAGGATACTTTCGGTATCGGCCCAAACCTCTTGGAATTTCTGGTGGTAGGAGGCGGGCAAGGAGGTAGTTTCAATTTCTTCCGGGGGTGGCACCCTCAGAACCCGGTAGCCGTTACGTTCTTTGGCCACCCACAGGGGGGTGCAGGCGAGAAGTTGGATCTCGATGCCCGGTTGGAGTAATTTTTTTTGTAAGCGCAAGGTGAGCATTAACCCACAGTCGCTGTAACGCCAGCGTTGATTGGAGAGGAAATTCCCCAGCGAATAGGCGAGAATACAGGTTTTCAGATGATTACTGAAAGGATCCTTCACGACAACTTTTTCCAGGGGCCGGATCACATGCACATGGCTGCCGAGGATAATATCGACGCCCAAGGCAAAAAGGCGTTTACAAAGCTGTTGATCGCCCGGGGAAGGATAACGTTGGTACTCTTCCCCGGTATGCAGCGCCATAATAATCCCGTCAACACCAGCATTTCTTAGTTGGAGGATCTCCCAAGCGATTTTATAATCGTTAAAGGTATTGAGGGCCCATTTTTGGTTGCGGGGCGGTGATAAACCATTGGTCAAGGTGGTGTAGGAAAAGAAGGCAAGCTTTAGTCCGTTGATTTCCACCAAGGAATAGGGTTTTTCTTTCACGGTGCGCCGTGTTCCGGTGGCTTTCAGGCCAGCCGCGTCCAAAGCGGAAAGGGTGTTGATAACCCCGCTAACTCCTTGGTCCAGGGAATGATTATGGGCGGTGAAGACTAAATCAAACCCAGCCCAACGGAGAGCCTCCGCCAGCGGAGCCGGGGTATGGAAACGGGGATAACCGGACAAGCGTTGATAATTGGTGGTCAGTACCGTCTCTAAAACACCGACGGTGAGATCGGCCGCCTCTAAGAGAGGTCTAATCTCCTGAAAAATGGGGCGAAAATTATAGTTTTGCTCCGCCACCGAAAAAGCGGAGTTCACGACCGGCATATGCATGACCAGGTCACCGACAGCGGTCAGTGTGATGACGGGCGGGAACGGTTGATCCCGGCCGGCGGTGGCGAGGGGGGTAGTCGGGAGCAGATTTAGGGCGGCTACGGTAAGAAAAACGAAGAAAGCAAAGAGCCGGTGGTGTTGGGTTTTAGGACCGGATCGAATCATTCCGGCAATCACCTCGGACCAAGTTACTCGGGGTGAAGGGTAGTCGTTCTTTGCTAAAAAATTCGTCTTACCATAAAAGATTTCCTTTAATTTACGGAGAAAACAAGCGCTTTCTCCGCTCGGCAGGAGAGAGGAGGAAAAGGGCTTTTCCGGAAGATCGCGAAATGTAGGATTAATTCGTCTACGGGGGGTGGCAAATTGCGCCAATTGCGCCAGTTACAGCAGGAAATTATCGCCGCGAATCACCGGCGGGAAGAAATTTTACTTGCACCTTATGCCTGTGCAAGCAAAGAAGGGTTCCGCTTTGCGCCGGAAGCGGAGAAGGTTCCCGACACGGAAAATATCCGGCCGACCTTTTTTCATGATACCGATAAAATAATCCATTCGATGGCCTATACCCGCTATATTGATAAAACCCAGGTTTTTGCGTTATTTCAAAATGATCACATTACCCACCGGGTCTTACATGTTCAGTTTGTTTCAAAGATTGCCCGGGTGATCGGCCGTTGTCTACGCTTGAATGAGGATCTGATTGAGGCGATTGCCCTCGGTCATGATCTGGGGCATACCCCCTACGGCCATGACGGCGAGCGCTTTCTCAACCAACTCTGCGTCGAAGCCGGCATCGGTTACTTCTGCCACAACGCCCAGAGTGTACGCTTTCTGATGGAGATTGAACAGGGCGGACGGGGCCTCAATTTAACCCTCCAGGTTTTGGACGGGATTTTAGCCCATAACGGTGAGATTCTTAACGCCCGGTTGGTTCCGGATACCGGGAAAACACCCGCACAGTTTCTCAACGAGTATGAATCCTGTTTCAAAGTGAAGGACTACCCAAAGAAAATTTACCCGATGACCCTGGAGGGTTGTGTCGTCCGCATCACCGATATTATCGCCTATATCGGCCGGGATATCGAAGATGCCATCACGGTGGGTTTAATCAAACGTTCCGACTTGCCGCCAAGTATTACCCGGGTGCTTGGGGATACCAACGACCGGATCATCAATACCTTGGCCTTGGATGTGATTGAGCATAGTTACGGAGAGCGTTACATCGGGTTCAGTCGGGAGATCTATAAGGCCTTACAGGATTTAAGAGCCTTCAATTTTGAATATATCTACCATAACCCAGTGGCCAAAAGAGAAAACCGGAAGATTGAAGGGTTATTCCGCTCCCTTTTTCACCGTTATGTCCAGGATATCAAAGATCATAATCATTCTTCGCCGATCTTCCGGTACTATCTTAAAAATATGAACGAACGTTACCGGACACAGACGGCGCCGGCCCGGATGGCGGCGGATTTTATCTCCGCGATGACGGACGAGTTTTTTAACCGCCAGTATAAAGAGTTGTTTTTCCCAAAGCGTTTCGGTTTAAAAATCGATGAGCAACGGGAGGAAGATCCTTGACGAACATATGTTTGTCATGAGAAAATAAAGAGGGAAATCATTAAACCGTTACCGGACAGGGGTGACGGGGATGCGCAAGATTATCCATCTGGATATGGATGCCTTTTTTGCCGCCATTGAACAACTGGACCACCCGGAGTACCGGGGAAAGCCGGTGATTGTCGGCGGACCGCCCCACGCCCGGGGTGTTGTTTCCACCTGTTCTTATGAAGCCCGGAAGTATGGTATCCGCTCGGCCATGTCTTTACGGGAAGCGGGGCGCCGTTGTCCCCACGGCATTTTTGTCCCCGGCCGGATGAAAAGGTACCACGAAGTATCTTTGGCGATCAGGAAAATCCTTTTTGAATACACTCCTTTGGTCGAGCCTCTTTCCTGTGATGAAGCCTTTCTGGATGTGACCGGTTCGGAAAAGTTGTTTGGCCCGGCCGAACAGATTGCCCGGGAGATTGTGGACCGGATTGCTTCCGAATTACAGCTTTCCGCTTCCGTGGGCGTTGCTCCCAATAAATTTCTGGCGAAAATTGGATCCGATCTCAAAAAGCCAAAGGGGTTTGTCGTCATCCGGGAAGAGGAGGTCCTTTCTTTTCTGGCGCCCTTACCCATTAGCCGGTTGTGGGGAGTGGGACCGAAAACTACGGCCCAATTGGAAAAAATGGGGCTCAGAACCATCGGGGATCTCCAGCAATTATCCCTCGCTTTTCTCCGCGCCAACCTGGGTGACCTTGGGATTGCGCTTTACCGCTTAGCCCGGGGGATTGATGACCGGCCTGTGGAACCTCTGGAGACGGTTAAAAGTATCGGTCATGAAACCACCTTCCAAGTAGATACCGATGACCGGGAGTTTTTAACAGAAACCCTCTGGCGCCTTTGTGAGCAAGTAGCCCGGCGTTTACGCCGTAAAGAACTGGTTGGTAAGGTGATCACCGTCAAAATCAGAGACCATGGTTTTAAGACCATCACCCGCCGCGCCACCCTGTACCAACCGACCGATTTTGAGGAAGTAATCTTCCAAACTGCCTGCCGGTTGGCGGAAGACAACGATTGGGGCAGGAAACCCCTTCGCCTCATTGGCGTGAGCGTTTCCGGTTTGGAAAGGCGGGACAGTGTCCAGGAGCCGCTTTTTGCGGCCCCGGTGGAACAAGACCTCCGCCGTTTACATCAAACCATGGACCGGATTAAAGACCGGTTTGGCGAAAACGCTATCACCCGGGCCCGTTTTCTGAAATAACCACCCCTTGTTCTTCAGTGCGGCCAAGAATAATCACCGCTCTCTTGGAGAGGATAAGTAGTTAGGATAGAATCCAACTAGGGGAGAGGTGGCCGGACTGAAACGGGCAATCCTGGTTATTATCTTCTGTTTCTCCGTATTGAATAGCGGGGTGGCGGCCGGTTCCGAAAGGGAGTGGTCAATCCGGATAAACATCCCCGCTTGTACCTTGGAATTACTACGCCATGGTGAAGTGTGGCGCCGTTTTCCGGTGGCTGTTGGGAGGAAGGTGACCCCGACCCCGGTCGGGAGTTTTACCATTAAGAATATTATTAAGAATCCCACCTGGTACCCGGTGGGAAGAGACCCCGTTCCGCCGGGGGTTGACAACCCGCTGGGCGGTTACTGGCTGGGGTTGAGCATAAGCGGTTATGGTATTCATGGGAATAACAAACCTACCTCCATCGGGCACCCCGAATCCAATGGTTGTATCCGTATGCACAACCAGGATGTGGAACTTCTGGTCCGACTGGTTCAAGTGGGTACACCGGTGGAAATCCTCTACCGGACCGTGGAAGTAGAAGCGGTCAAGGATAAAATCTGGCTAACTCTCTATCCCGATCTTTACCAACGGGAATCCGGCGTGCAGGAAGAAGTGAGGAGTGCCCTTCAGGTAAAGACCTTACCCTACCCGGTCCATTGGGGAGCCCTTTGGCAGTTGCTTGACGGGGAACGCCCTTTAATCATCGAGATTCCCCGGGAACTTCCTTTAATCTTGGACGGGGAGGAATATCCGGAGTCCGCCTTTTTCTGGGGGGAACGGGTCTTTTTACCGGTTGCTTTAGCCGGATTGTGGGGGGAGGAAAGGGACCAACCCTTCATTGAATTATTGGAGTTTATGCGGTCCTATGCCGGACAGGTTTATGGCTTCTTTGACCAACAAGCGAAAACCATCAACCTGCATACCTTACGGATTTACTGTAACGGCCGGCTTTTTCCGCTCAGGGGCTGGTTTCAGGAGGAGCCTTGTCTCCCGCGGGAGTTGGTAGAGTTTATTTGGCAGGAAGCGGGCCCGCCGGTCCGGGACCTGCTGCCACCGGTGGCGGAAGGAGAGGAGCGTTGGGTTCCTTTATCAGTGCTGTCCGAGGGTTGGCCCCATCTTGAGTTGGACTGGGATGAAAAGGAGTGGGTGCTCCGGATTGGGATTTAAAAATACTCTCGTTGCTTGATCTTGGTCACGGGTAGCGCGTAGAAATGATCGGCTTTGCTTGACTTCCACCGCCGGAACCGAATGGTGTTCTCCGGCAACAGCGAAAGAACCGCCCTTTGTTCAAGGGGCGGTTCCTATAATGGTGTAAATGGCCGTTATTTACCGCTGAATACTCGGTTTTTTACCTTAGCTCAGAATTTTGCTTAAGGCCATGGCGGTCAGTTCAATCCGGGCATATTCTTTAATCATCTCCCAATCCCGGGCTAATATGGCTCCGCTTAAATCTTTGGTGATCCCCAGATAAGCGGAGAGGGCGCCGGCCAAGCGGTCCCGGCTGACGGTATCAAGATAAGCCCAGTCTTGAACGAGAATGGATTCGGCTTCTTCCGGCGTTAGCCCGAGGTTGAGCAATTGATTGTATAATTCGCCGTTAATTCCTTCCTTAACTTCATCCCAATTTCCCGCCAAAATTGCGGCGATCTGTTCAGGCGTCAGCTTTCCTTTCACCATGGCGCTTAACCGGCTGAGCAGGTCCTTTTGGTTTACTTCCCCGAAGGCCTTGACCACCGCCGGCTCTCCGTTACGGTTATAAACGATGGTAATCTGGTCGTCTTTCATCAGCGCTTCGGGCGTGGTGGTGATGTTATTCCGAAAGACCACCGCTTCCGGGGGAACAACGGCGATCTGGATCTCGCCATCCCCTTCCGGCTGGATGGTGAGAAGACTGGTTCCGGCCTCCGGTTGGTCCAAAACTTGGCCGCGGACCGTTTTCAGGTTGCGTAATTGTTGAAGCATCCAGGCGGTATCGGCCCGGCTCGCTAACCGGGAAGGACCAAAATCGGGAGCATAATACCGGGGCAGCAGTCCTAATTTGGCGGCCAGTTCAATCTGGTAAAAAGCCCAGTGCTCTTCGGCCAGATCGGGATAGGTGGGTGCGAAATCGATAGTGTACTGCTCTTCTTCTGTACCTACTTTCAAGAGGCGGGTGAGCATCGCCACCATCTCCGCTCTGGTGATTGGCGCTTCCGGTTTGAATTTACCGTCAGGATAACCGGTAATAATTTCGGCTTTAGCTAAAGCGGCGATATACTCCTCCGCCCAGTGCTCTTCCGTATCGGAAAATTGAACTTTCCGGCCGGAAGGGTTAAACCCATAGGCGACAGCCAAAATTTTAGCCAGTTCAGCTCTGGTGATACTTTGGTCAGGCCGGAAGGAACCATCGGGATACCCGTTTAAAATTCCTTCCGCCATCAAGTTCTTTATACTATCTTCCGCCCAGTGGCCGTCGATATCGGCCGGCATGGCTTGGGCCAGCGGAGTAAGAAAGAAAAAGAGGAAAAGCAAAAGGGGATAAAGGATGTAACGGTAATTTAAAGAAAGCATTGGTGTTCACTCCTTGGTTGGTCTTCAGGCGTCACACCCTCTGAATTCGTGAAGGATAATGGGTTTCCTTTATGTAAATCCTGGCCCAACTGGCAGGAGAAAAACGGAGAGGATTTTCCGACCAGAGATGGAATTATTGAAGAAGAAAAGGAGCGGAAACCTTTGCCCGAAATTTTGACTGTTACCCAGGTTACCTTATACCTAAAACAATTGATCGAAACGGACATCCTCCTGCAGAGGGTTTGGGTGCGCGGTGAGATCTCCAATTTTACCCTTCATTCTTCAGGACACATGTATTTCACCCTTAAAGACCAGGCTTCCCGCCTCCGGGCGGTCATGTTTAAAAGGGAAAATCAGTGGCTGAAGTTCCAGCCCTATGACGGGTTAGAGGTGGTGGCCGCCGGCCGGATCGCGGTCTACCAAAAGAACGGCGAATATCAACTTTACGTGGAATTGATGGAAGCGGCCGGTCTTGGTTCCCTCTACCTGGCCTTCGAGCAACTGAAGAGCCGTTTGGCCCAGGAAGGTCTTTTTGCGCCGGAACGCAAAAAACCCATTCCTCTTTTACCGCGAAAGATCGGGGTGATCACCTCCCCGACCGGCGCGGCGGTCCGTGATATCATCCGGATTCTCCACCGGCGTCACCCGCGGGTGGATATTCTGGTCATTCCCGCGCAGGTGCAGGGGGATACGGCCCCGGCCAGTTTGGTAAAGGCGCTGCAAATTGCCGGGGGTTTAAACGATCTTGATTTGGTAATTATTGGCCGTGGTGGCGGTTCGGCCGAGGAGTTATGGGCTTTTAACGATGAAGCGGTGGCCCGCGCCGTGGCGGCTTGTCCCCATCCGGTTATCTCCGGGGTCGGCCATGAAACGGATTTTACGATTACCGACTTTGTTGCCGATTTAAGAGCCCCGACTCCCTCCGGCGCTGCCGAGCTGAGCGTACCGGAGATTGCGGAAGTGGCGAACCGGATCAAACTTTATACCGGTAATCTGTGCGCCCTTTTTACCCGCCTATGCGCCCGGAAACGGGCCCACCTTGAACGGCTGGTTTTCCGTCCTGTTCTGCGCCAACCCGACCGCTTGATTGCCGTCCGCCGGCAACAGGTGGACGAGGGTAAAGAAGAGTTGATTCGGCGGATGAAAGTAATCTTGGAGGATAAACGGAAATCACTCCGGAAAGAGATGGCCCGGTTGGATGCCCTTAGCCCCCTGGCCGTGTTGAACAGAGGCTATAGTATCTGTTTCCGGGAAACCGATGGCCAAGTGGTGAAGAGAAGCGGTGAGGTGACCCCGGGGGAAGACATCCGGGTTGTCCTTGGTAGTGGGCAACTCCGGGCGAAAGTAGAAGCGGTGCAAGAGGATGTGAGTGGATGAATGAGAAATTGACCGAGAAGACTTTTGAAGAAGCTTTGGCCCGTTTGGAACAGATCGTCAGCGAATTGGAAAATGGTGAGTTAAATTTAGAGGAAAGTTTAAAACTATTTGAAGAAGGGATTGCCTTAGCCCGTCACTGTAATGCCAAACTGGACGAAGCCCAAGGCAAAGTTGAACTGCTGATCGGTGTGGAAAAGGGTGTCGCTGTGACTACCCAGTTTGTACCGGAGGAGGAGTAGGTTTGTTCCTTCCCGAACTTCAACTTTATAAAGAACGGATTGAGGAGGGGCTTGATTCCTACCTCCCCGGTTCATCCTGTGTTCCGCAGAAATTACATGAAGCAATGCGCTACAGTGTTTGCGGCGGAGGGAAACGGCTGCGGGGGATCTTGACCCTTCTTGCTTGTGAAGCGGCGGGGGGATGGTGGCCAAATGCGCTGCCGGCGGCTTGCGCCATTGAAATGATTCATGCCTATTCTTTGATCCACGACGATCTGCCCTGTATGGATGATGATGATCTTCGCCGCGGTAAGCCCACCAACCATCGGGTCTATGGAGAAGCCATCGCTCTCTTGGCCGGGGATGCTTTATTCACCCAAGGAATCAAGACGATGGTAAGCTGTATCCCGTTGGGTTTGGAACGGGAGTACCACCAAGCTTTGGCAGAACTGGTTGCGGCCAGCAGTTCGCAAGGGATGATTGGTGGACAGGTCCTGGATTTGGCGGCGGAAGGAAAAAGTTTGGATCTGAAGGAACTAATGGAGATCCACCGCCGGAAAACTGGTGCTCTGATCCGGGCAGCTTTACGGATGGGCGGGCTGATTGGCCGGGGAGACCCCGAGGTAATGGAAGCCTTGACCACTTTTGGGGAGGCCTTGGGTTTAGCCTTCCAGATCACCGATGATCTCCTGGATTTGGAAGCGGATCCGGAGGTATTGGGAAAGAATACCGGCAGTGACCTGAAAAAACAGAAAGCGACTTATCCCCGGCTGGTCGGGGTGGGAGAGGCCCACCGGTTGGCGGAGGAAGAAATTAACCGGGCCTGCCGGGCGCTGGCTCCTCTGGCAGAGAAAGGCAAACTCCTGGTGGCTTTGGCCGAAGCGGTGCTCACCCGGAACCATTGAAAATTTGAAGCAGGGGAGTCGCCATACATCGTAGGCATTTTCTGAAGTAGAGAGGGAGAAAAGTCGTGAATAACTTCACTTCAAATACGGTTTTTTGGAGTGCTTTTTTTGCTTGGTTGACCGCGCAGGTCTTAAAGGGATTATTGAACCTCTATAAATATAAAAAATGGGATTTTCGCCGGTTTGTCGGGGCCGGGGGTATGCCCAGCTCCCATTCGGCTTTTGTCTCCGCCCTGGCCACCGGGGTCGGTTTGACTGATGGCTGGGCTTCAACCAACTTTGCAATGGCCTTGGTCTTTTCGGCCATTGTGATGTATGATGCCGCCGGGGTGCGTCTGGCCGCCAGCAAACAAGCGGCGACCTTAAATAAGATGGTAAAAGAGTTATTTGATGAACGGGAATTTCACCATGAGCGCCTTAAGGAATTGATCGGCCATACCCCGATTGAAGTAATCGTCGGCGCCTTGTTGGGTATTTTCATCGGTTGGTGGCTGGTGGGCGGAAAAAAAATTTAAAAAAAGGCTGGATATATGTTATAATATTATATGTCAAGAAGATGGTGTAGTATCCTAGTCGGAAATTCGTTTCGAAGACGGGCCTA
>JAAYHY010000135.1 GCA_012735135.1 Bacillota bacterium
GATTGGCGCAATCATTGGCTGGGAAATACTAGCCCGGACGGGATGGTTCCCAACCCTCCTTTTCCCCAAGATGAGCGATGTTTTTGCGCAACTAATCGGGGATATCCTCAGTGGTGAGCTCCTCCGGAGGCTGGCCTTCTCTCTCTATATCATCGGTTGGGGCCTTGGTTTGGCCGTGGTCACGGCCGCGCTGATCACAGCGGGGGCGATGCTCTCTCCCCTCGTTTCCGACTGGGTGCAAGCGCTGATGGCCATTATGCACCCCTTGCCCGGTATCGCTGTGCTGCCCATCATCATTCTCTGGTTGGGGACCGGATCCCGGTCCATCGTGGCCGTCATCTGGTTCTCCTCCATCTGGCCGCTCATCGCCAACTTGCATACCGGGCTCCGGTCAGCCCCGGTGACTCAAATTGAGGTTGGCCGGAACTTGGGTTTAAAGGGGATCGCCTTGGTCCGGTCCATCCTCATTCCCGGCGCCTTTCCCTATATCCTCACCGGGTTACGGGTCGGGTGGGCCCGGGCTTGGCAGGCTTCGGTGGCCGCGGAGATGGTTTTTGGCGCCTCCGGCGGGGAGGGCGGTTTGGGCTGGTTTATCTATAAAAAGCGTTTTTTTATGGAGATTCCCAGTGTGTTTGGGGGGATGATCATTATCATTCTCATCGGCTTGTTGGTGGAACGGCTTTGTTTTGAAGGGGTCGAAACGCGGACGGTAAGACGCTGGGGGATGACCTCAGAGTGAGGGGTTGATCGGAAATGGTAAAGCAAGACCAGTTAGTTGTGGAAAAATTAGCAAAGACCTTTTACGTAGGCGACCGGCGAATCAACGCACTAGAAAAGATTGACCTGGCCGTTAAGAACGGGGAGTTTATAAACCTGATTGGACCTTCCGGGTGCGGGAAATCAACCCTCCTCCGCTGTATCGCCGGTTTTGAAAAACAGACGGAAGGCCGGGTTATCCTCAATGGTCAAGAGATCAACGGCCCCGGGGTGGAGCGGATGATGGTCTTCCAGAGTTTCGACCAATTATTCCCCTGGTATACGGTGCAGGAAAATATTATGTTTGCCCTCAAGGTCACCGGCCGGGCCGCCACCCGTGCGGAGCGGAAAGAGATTACCAGGGCCTACTTGGAGATGGTTGGCTTAACCGGCTTTGCCGATCTCTATCCCCACCAATTGTCGGGGGGTATGAAACAACGGGTAGCCATCGCCCGCGCCCTCTCCGTCCGCCCGCGGATCCTGTTGATGGATGAACCCTTCGGCAGTTTGGATGCGATGACCCGCTTAACCCTCCAGGAAGAGCTGATCCGGATCTGGGAAGAGACTAAAGTTACCATCCTCTTTGTCACCCATAACATTGAAGAAGCGATCATGCTTGGGGACCGCATTGTGGTGATGGACGCCAGCCCGGGACGGATCAAAGCGGTCATTGCCAATCAATTAGCCCGTCCCCGTTCCCCGGAGGCGAAAGAGTTTAACCTGATCTGGGAAGAGATTCATACCCTTTTAGGATTCAAAAACCCGGAACAGACAAAGGCGGAAAAAAACGTCACCAAGCTTTTTTCCGACGAACGGGAGTTGTCCTTGCTGCCCCATCTGTAGCTAAACTACAGAATAGGGATGCAGAGAATGCTTACCGGAAACGGGTTTGGCAAAAACTAGTTAGAAAGAAGGATAATGGTTAAGATTAATCGAAATGATAAAAAGTTCTGATTTATAAACAGAGTAGAATTTGTTGTCGACCCCCGGTGATGTAAAAATCCCGGGGGGTCGACAACAACGAGAAAATTTGGTTTCTCCAGGAGAACCAGAGCTTTTGTGTTCTTGCGCCCAGTTGTCTTCGGCTTTTCAGTGACATACTGGGCAAAAAAAGCGCAGTTCAAACGGTTGATAGCTTACCTATGAGGAATTGAAACGCTGCTGGTTTGCTCTTGATGGGCTCTCCTCCCATATTGATAGCTTACCTATGAGGAATTGAAACACTCAAAAAATGTCCTAGTGTTGATTTATGAAGAAGTTGATAGCTCACCTATGAGGAATTGAAACTTCGACGAGCTCCGGCATTTCGATGGCGGGACGTTCGCGTTGATAACTTACCTATGAGGAATTGAAACATATAAAACATCTGAAAGGCACATACAAAGCCAAGGTTGATAGCTTACCTATGAGGAATTGAAACCCGAGTACTTGCCAAGCCGGTCGAGAAAATGCAGCAACATTGATAGCTTACCTATACGGTAGAATGGACAATTAACCTGGCTGATCTGGCGTATGGTCCTCAAACTATGAGTGCAACAATAAAACCCCATCAAAATCTGCAGATAACTAATTTACCGGCTGTGGCCCTTGCTGTTATTGTGGCAGTATTATTCTGCCAGTATGAAAGGAAGAAAAAAACAACAACAGGAATTGAACAAGAAAATAGCCAGGCTGGTAAAAGAGCAAGGCCAAAGGTTTGGCCATCCTACAAAAGATAGGGAGAGAAAAAAA
This sequence comes from Bacillota bacterium, assembly GCA_012735135.1. Lineage (GTDB taxonomy): Bacteria > Bacillota > UBA4882 > UBA10575 > UBA10575 > Capillibacterium. The sequence continues at coordinate 2,488 of JAAYHY010000135.1, forward strand.
GATGGATGATAAAGATCGCGAAAAAATTGAAAAGATTATTGACGACAGAAAAAGAGCTCATTCATATTACCTGAGCAAATCAAAAGTTTACCGCTCGTTTGTTGAAATGGAGCAAAAGACTTATTCCGACGGTGCACTGGAGAAAAAATATAAGGAATTAATTGCGATCGGCATCTCAATAATAATGAATTGCGAGTCTTGCCTTGAATGGCATATCAAGCAAGCCTTAGACTCGGGAGCAACCGAAGAGCAAATAATTGAAGCTATTGAGGTGGGTATAGAAATGGGTGGGGGACCAGCTACCGTATCAAGCAGATTTGCTCTTAAGGTGATCGATTATTATAGGGAGAAAGAGTAACTAACTAGAGTTAGTCACGAGCCGGCGGGGAAGGTAGAATAATGAAGCCGCTTCCAGTAAAGGATGGCCCAATAACCGATTGTTCGTTAATAGCTTACCCATGAGGACTCGAAACGCAAAGAGCGCCACCGGGGCGAATCCCTGCCTTGTCCTACTACCGTTCATACAGGCAACATCGCCGGGCCTTGGTGAACTTAACCAAGACCCGGCGATGTGTGGAGGGTATAATAAAGTATAAAGGTTTTATAAGGAAAACAAGTTCTAAACAGATTCGGGTCCTTTTGAATGAGGTCAGATTTTTTCGCTTATTGATACCGCTCCTTAAGAAAATTTACTTATAAAATAATCTCAAAATAATCTTTGTGCTTATGGCAGTTTACAATTTTTACCCCTTCTGGCGTTGTTTCCGTTTCCAGGTTATTCAGTTCAGATATTTTCCCGATATTTCTGAGGAGAATTCCCCACGGTTTGTTCGATACTTTAACCCTTACACGGATTATATTTTCAGTTCTTTTCACCGAAACCGCCAGTTCCAACCCGCCTTTGGCATTTCTAACCTTAGCTTCGGCTTCTTTTCCATTATCCAAATTGAATAGATGTAAAGTAACGCCATCGGCATAATCATAGTCAGCTTTGCCATCTTCCTTACCAACAGGAATTATCGAATTTGGTTTAACCATAAGCGGCAGACTGAAATAATCATGGTTTTCCGATACATATTTTCCGCCATGCACCTCTTTTCCGGTTATGAAATTCGTCCACCTGCCTTCCGGTAAATAGTAGGTGACATCCCCGGAATCGTTAAAGATCGGCGCGACAAGTAAGGAATCACCTAACATGTATTGCAGATCAAGATATTTACACGCTGGATCATCGGTAAATTCCATAACCATTGACCGCATCATCGGGTACCCAGTTACACTGGTCTGATACGCATTTTCATAAAGGTAAGGCATCAACCGGCATTTCAACTTGGTAAAGAAACGTAATACATCCACCGCTTCCTCATCAAAAGCCCAGGGAACCCTGGTTGATTTACTACCATGCAAACGACTGTGGGAGGAAAGCATCCCAAAAGCTACCCATCTTTTATACAGATCAGGCGTGGCGGTGTTTTCAAAGCCACCAATATCATGGCTCCAATAGCCAAAGCCCGACATGGATAAAGATAATCCTCCTCTTAAGCTTTCCGCCATTGATTGATATGAAGCCCAACAGTCACCACCCCAATGGACAGGGAACTGTTGACAACCAGCCGTTGCCGCACGGGCAAATACTACTGCTTCCTCCCTTCCTTTTTCCTCCGCTAAAAGCTCAAAGACGGTTTTATTATAAAGATAGGCATAGTAGTTATGCATCTTTATGGGGTCGGATTGATCAGCATACTCCACATTGGTGGGGATTCTTTCCCCAAAATCGGTTTTGAAACAATCCACGCCCATTTCGATTAATTCTCTTAATAGACTTTTGTACCATTCACACGCGTCTTTGTTGGTAAAATCGACAATTCCCATCCCTGCTTGCCATAGATCCCACTGCCATACATCTCCGTTTTTTAGTTTCAAAAGGTATCCTTTTTCCTTGGCATAGTTGAATAACCTTGATTTCTGAGCGATGTACGGATTAATCCAGACGCATATTTTTAATCCTTTCTCCTTGAGCCGTTTGAGCGTTCCGACCGGATCGGGAAACACTCTTTCATCCCACATAAAATCACACCACTGAAACTCTTTCATCCAGAAGCAATCAAAATGGAAAACCTGGAGCGGAATATCGCGCTGGGCCATACCGTCAACATAACTGATGACCGTTTTTTCATCATAATCAGCGGTAAATGAGGTTGAAAGCCACAGCCCAAAGGACCATGCCGGGGGTAGAGCAGGTTTTCCGGTCAGTGTTGTATAATTCTGGAGGACATCCTTCATGGACGCGCCACCGATAATAAAGAAATCCATTTTTTCCCCGGCCACGGAAAACTGGACATTCTGCACATTTTCAGAGGCAATTTCATAAGAAACCTTCTCCGGATGATTAACGAAGACACCATAATTTTTATTGGTAAGATAAAATGGGATATTCTTATAGGCTACCTCTGATGAGGTTCCCCCATCCTCATTCCATATCTCAACGACTTGGCCGTTTTTTACAAATGGGGTAAATCTTTCGCCCAGTCCGTAGACACATTCTCCCACATCCAGTTTTAATTGTTGTTTGATGAAAGGTTCTCCCCGATCATTTCTGATGTAACCGGAGGATCTTCTCGAGCTTGAGGTGATGGTTTTATCCCCGTAGATATATTCAATGGAAAAATTTTCGAGATTAATCTTCGCTTTTAGCTCTCCGGTCTTCAAAATCAGGTATTGATCAGTCTGCTCTAAACTCGGTTGCACTTGATGATCGAAGTTCAAATTAAAGTGGGGCCCAATCTCCCTTTGCCCTTCAAAATGCGTGATTTGAACCCTTATAATATCCTTAAGTGGAGAACTAAATTTAAACGTTAAGGTCCCTGATCAAGTCCAGATTAGTGTGTAAATTCCTCAGTTATCAATAAGCTTATCTGATATACGCAATATTGCTTTGATCATTGATTTGTTTTTGCTCTTCTTGCCACTGAAGGTATTCACTCATATCCA
>JAAYHY010000136.1 GCA_012735135.1 Bacillota bacterium
GGAAATTGACGAAATGCTTCGCGTCTGTTCGCGACTGATCGTGATGAAAGACCGGGAAATTGTCGGGGAGCTCAGTGGAATGAATTTATCGGAACAAGATGTGATGCACATGATTGCTCAGGGAGGTAAATGATATGCCGAAGTTAAAAGCCCACTTCGATCGCTTGTCCCATCTCTTCCTTCCCCTCACTGTATTGGTGATCCTAATTATCATTAATTTGATCAAGGGCGCCGATTATTTCAAGATTACCATGGTTAACGGGGCCTTTTACGGGAATATTCCGAATATCCTCTTCGGCGCCTCGGAGTTGGTTATTCTGGCCATCGGGATGACCCTGGTCACTGCGGCCTCTCGCGGACAGGACATCAGCATCGGCGAGAGCGGCGCGATCAGTTCCGCCATCTTTGTCCAGTACGTCCTGAGTGCTGGAGAGGTCACCATCTGGACCATTCTGGTGGGATTCCTCATCAGCTGCGTGGCCGGGCTGATCATCGGCGCCTTCAACGGTACCCTGGTTTCGTTCTTCAAGGTTCAGCCAATGGTGGCGACCCTCATCCTGTTTTTGGGGGGCAGGTCGATCGCCTTTATTATTGACGGCAAAGTATCTCCCATCCTGGCGAACGAGATCTCGAATAAAATCGGCACCGTAATCCCGGGCGTGCCAATCCAGACGCCGATCATCCTGACTGCCGTCTTCATCGTAATCGTCGCGGTGATCCTCAAGACCACCAATCTCCGGCTCTATGTGGAGGCGGTGGGCATCAACCCAAGCGCGGCGCGTTTAAACGGGATCGATCCGAAAAAGGTTATCTTCCTGACCTTTTTAATTATGGGGGTCTGTGCCGCGGTCGCCGGGTTCATCGCAGTGAACAAGGCGGGGCGTCACGACAGCGTCAATCTGCTCAAGTTTATCATGATGGACGCGATTCTCGCCGTGGCCATCGGCGGAAACTCGCTGGGCGGCGGAAAATTCAGCATCACCGGTTCGATCATCGGCGCGTACACCATCGAGATGCTGAACAGGACTCTGCTCCGGCTGGAGGTAAACCCCGAGGCCATTAAAGCCTTCAAGGCCGTTTTCATTATCGTTCTCATGGTAGTTGCTTCGCCGGTGGTCAGGGTTTTTGTCACAAAACTCTTTGATAAGGCGAAAACAATCGTCGCCGGCTACTCCGCACATCAGACCGGTGGACTAAACAAAACGGTGGTCTCCATAACGGACACGACTGGGAAGAAGGAGGAGTAGGATGGGAGCGCTAAACACAACCAAACCAAAAACAAGACTATCGAATTCAAACCTTCTTTTTATGATCGCCGGGATTATCTTCGTCCTGATGTATGGGTTTGCCCTGCTCAGTTTTCCGGGCAGTTTCTTGCAGTTTCAGACCTTCTTTGACTTGTTCAACTTTAATGCGGCCCTTTTTATCTTTACACTTGGTATGTGCGTCGTATTGATCGCAGGCGGCATCGCTATTTCCGTCGGCGCGGGCTGCGGCCTGGGGACCATGGCCTGGGCCATGTTGCTGGAATCGGGAACGGGGGACGGTTGGGGCGCCTTGTTACTGGCGCTGGGGATCGGTCTCGCCTTTGGGCTGATGCATGGCTATCTCATTGCCTACCTTGAGATCCAGCCATTCATCATCACGCTGGCCGGAATGTTCTTGGCCCAGGGGTTACTTACAACCCTCCATAAAGATCCGATCAACGTGACCAAACCGGCTTTTGTTGCCTTGCGGAATTATACAATCGAGATTCCTTGGCTTGGTACCGTGAACAGGCTGGGTGTTTTCATCCCGTGTGAAATCAAACCGGGCGTCATTGTGGTAGTGGTCCTTGTTGTTCTCTACGCCATCCTTATGAAGTGGTCGCGGTTCGGACGCAATCTCTACGCCGTTGGCGGCAATAGTCAGAGCGCCCGGATGCTCGGGATCAACGTAAAGAAAACGGTCTTTTTCTCATACGTGATCTGCGGATTGACCGCCGGGATTGGGGGTTTTGTGTTCCTGATGACAACTGGAGCCGGTAACATCGGGAACGGGTCGTTGTTTGAGATCAAAGCAATCGCCTCCAATGTAATGGGCGGCATTCTGCTCAACGGCGGCGTGGGGAACTTGCTGGGCGCGCCCATCGGTACACTGACCCTCCTGACCATCAATGAACTGATCCGGGCGGCAGGTGTCCAATCAAACTTGCAAGCGATCGTCAGCGGACTCTTACTGTACCTCTTCATTATGCTACAAAGTATCATCATGTCGTTGCGGGGCAGGAGCAAATTCAAACTCGCCCTCCCGCCATGGTTGAAACTGCAACAGCCGCCGGACGCGGAAAAGGCCGGGAACCAAGAATAACCGGAAGCAATCTTTTACCGACCGCAACACAATAAACCTGCTTTAACCAAGCGGGTTTTTGTTTTTTCAACCGGTACCTTAACCCTTAATGGCTCCGGCGGCTACCCCTTTAATGATATATTTCTGTAATAGCAGGTAAAAGACGACCACAGGCGAAGCCGACAGGACCAGGGAAGCCATCGCCAAGGAATACTGTTTCCGGTACATACCAAAGAAGATATGTTGGGCCAATTGAAGGGTGGAACGACTGGGCAGAATAATCAAGGGTAAAAGAAAGTCATTCCAAATCCACAGAACATCAAGGATAGCAATGGTGGCATGGATCGGTCCCAAAAGCGGAAAAACCAAGCGGAAAAAGATGGTAAAGGGCGAAGCGCCGTCAATCGCGGCCGATTCCTCAATCTGGACCGGGATGGTTTTTATAAAGCCATGGTACATAAAGACCGCCAGCGGACAGCCAAGCCCAATATAGATTGGGATAATGCCCAGGACATTTTTTAAGTTTAAATTCGCCGCCGTTACATTTAACGGGATCATGATCGTCTGAAAGGGCACCACCATATTGAAGACAAAAAGAAAGTAGATTCCCCAGCTCAGTTTGGAATGGGTTCTAACCAGAATGTAGGCGGCCATGGAACTGACAATAATTATCCCGATCGTGCTAAAAGCCGTTATGATAAAAGTATTCCCGACGACAACCGGAAAATTAATCTCTTTCCATGCTTGGGCATAATTCCTAAAACTAAAAGTCTGTGGCAATGCCAGCGGATTAAGCACAATTTCGGCATCGGTCTTGAAGGAATTGAGGAAAGTGAGGAAAACCGGGAATAAATATAAAAGGGCAATCATTAGCATCCCAAACTCAAGAACGGGGCGGGAAATTTTACGGAAGTCAAATTTATTCTCCACCGGCATCATCGCTTCCCTTGTAACCAGTTTCGGCCTCATAGTTCCACCTCCCGCCGTTTCATCAGGGACAACTGGATACTAGTCAAAATTATAATCGCCAAACAAAGCACAATCGCTTTGGCCGTGGCGTAACCATACCGGTTCTGCATAAATGCTGTTTTATAAATATCAATGACAATCGAGGTCGTGGCATAGCCCGGGCCTCCCTGGTTAAGCGTCCACAAGATATCAAAAGTCTTCAAGGAATTGGCGAGGCTGTAAAAGAGACAGATCGTAAAGGCCGGTAACAGCAAAGGAAATTTAATCCGGAACAAACGCTGACGCCAATTGGCGCCGTCCACTTCGGACGCTTCAATAAGATCCGCCGGAATCGTCTGGAGCCCGGCCAAGTAGATCACCATTAGATAACCACACCCTTGCCAGACCGCAACGATCAAGGTGGCGTAGGGCGCCAAGTCCGGACTGCCCAACCAGACAGAAATTCCAGTGAGCGCCGGAAAAATCAACCTGAACATAAAGGACCAAACATAGGCCACAATGACTAAACTGATCACATTAGGTAAAAAGAACATCGTCCGCAACGCATTACGCAACCGTAGTTTTGTATCGAGAATTAGAGCTAAAATTAGGGCAAACAGGTTGGCAAAAACCACATTATATAAAGTGAAAAATAAAGTAAAACCGATTACGCCCCGTTCCCACCGGTCTTCATAATAATTTTCACTTAACAATATTCTTAACCGGTCTTCCGTTTCAAAGCTCAGGTCAGCCGCTAATTCATACCTTTTATTTTTTCCATTGTAACTATAAACCGACAAGAGGAAAGTTCGCTCCTCTTCACCGGCAATGTGAGCCAACAATTTGGTATTAAAGTCCTTTTCCTTCAAAGTTAACGGCAGATCATCAAACTCACTGAAAAGATACCTTTTCACCCGGCGCGGTAAAAAACGATCATCCTTCAGCATCTCCCGGAAATTCTGAAGCCCAATATATTTAATTGGGGTAATCCCCACTTTTTTCAGGATTCTTTTAATCTCCTTCCTTTCCCGGTCGTTCAGTTCCCTGTTGGTCCCGGCTTTGCTTTGCGCTTCATCGTCAATCCAGTTTTGTAACTGATAAAAACTACCGGACGGATCCAGTCGATAATACTTGGTTATATACTCCCGGTCTTCTTCGTCGCGGAGTAATGCTAAGACCCCTTCTTCAAATTGGGTTTTCTTCATGCTGAGGGGAATTTCCGGCACAATACCGTTCCAATCGGTGAAGGAATACTGCACTCCCCGGATGAGAGGAATAATAAAAAAAGTGATATAGACCGCTAAAGCCGGTAACAGAAACAACCAGAAGTTAAAAATCTTTTTCTTTCTGGAGGTAATCATCGAGTTCTCCCCTTTTTCGTAAAAGGTTCAGAAAAAAAGGGAAGAGAAGGGTTTCTCTTCCCTTTTTCCTAAGTTACCAACCTATTTGCTAATTTCCCGCTTCCAGGTTTGATCGATATACTCAATAACGCCGTCTGCGTCGCGTAAACCTAACATATACTCCTGGGCGCCGGTCTTGCAGGCCTCTTCAAAGACAGCCACCGGATACATAGAGAAAGCCCAAGGATTGGTTTTACCCTCGTTCATATAACGGACCAAATCTTGGAAGGGAGCTTCCATCCCTGAAGCATCCGCGCCTTTGAAGGTGGGGACCAATTTACAATCCTCAACCCACATCTTAATGGCTTCCGGAGTCGCCAGCCATTCCAAGAAAAGTTTGGCCGCTCTCATCTCCGCCGGGCTGGCGGTAGCCGCCACCGCGAAGGTCGAATCCACGTCGGCAAAGAGTTTACTGTCGGCCGGGTTGTTGTTGACCGGGAAAGGAATAAAGCCGCAATTTAAATCCGGGTTAATCGTCAAGCAAGCCTGATAGGCCCATAAACCTTGGACCATCATCGCCGCTTCACCAGAAGCAAAAGCCGCATGTTGTTCCGCTTGATCCATTTCCGCGGCGTTATCATGAAGGTTAGCCTTATAAAAATCTAACAGTCTGAATAACTCCCTGGTATCAACAGGATCAGCAAAAGAAGCTTTACCTTGGTTCATCTGGTTGAGCCAAGGCAGTAATTTTTCCCCCGCCAAGGTTGTATGGAGCATTGAAATAATGTGCCCCATTGACCAGTTGGCTTTGAGCAACGCGGCAAAGGGCACCACTCCGTTTTTACGCAGCGTGGAACAGACCGACCGGAGCTCATCGAAGGTTGCCGGAGGCTTTAAACCATATTTGTTAAAGATATCCTTATTGTAAATAATCCCGATCCCGGCTAAGTCCATCGGTAAAGCATATATCCGGCCGTTATAGGTGACAGCATTTTTTGCCCCGTCAACAACTTTAGAAATAACCGGTTCATTTGTGAGATCCGCCAACCAGCCGGCGGCCGCGAATTCATAGACCGCCGCGTAGGATTGAAGCTGTATAATAGTGGGCGCATCCCCACTGGCCATTCTGGCCTTTAACGTTACCATGTTATCATTGGGGATCATCGTTAACTTGATGGAGATATCGGGATACTTTTTCGAAAAGGCCGCCGCCATATCACCCATTTGCTTAACTATTTCCTGTTTGTAATAATAAAGCTCGATTTGGGTTTTCTCCGCGGCCAAAAACGGATTAGCCCCCACAACTAACACCAGTGAAAGCAGGCAACTTAAGATCGCCATCCTCAACCGCGCTTTCATTAAATATACCTCCCATTCTTCTGATTTATCCTTTCAGTTAAAAGCTGGTCTGCCAACTCTAACCTGAAGCTCACCCCCTTTAACACGCTCCTCGGGGTATTATATTCTGTTTTATGCTAACGTTTGCATTGTTTTATAATTAATATATTCTTTACAAGATGGTAAAATCCTCCTGTCTTTTTTCCAAAAAATTACCTCTCTTAAGAAAACGCCGCTGGGTTTTATCGCTCACCATTTCAAACCTTTGATACTTGTCGACTCCCCCGGGTTCGGTTTTAACCCTTTCGTTGTCCCTACGAAAGCCGGCGTCGACCACTGCCTGGCTTCGATTCCATCTCTACGCTCAAGCTGGCGGTAGTCAGCGTGGGTGACTGGCAGCTTAACCGCAAACGTTTGTATAACACGGAAAAGCCCAAAGACTAAGAATCAGAATCGTAGCCATTTCAATATTACCAGCGCCCGTCAATACATCCTTCTTTCTGCAATGAAATTATTATCTTTATTTAATGGGGCAACTCCATGTTCCCTGGGAAGACGGTAACCAAATGCAGGAAAAGAAAGGATAATGTTGTATTCATGATCTTGACAATTATTAATTGAAAAGGATGTGTCTGGATGAACCTGGCTACAGCAAAAAACCCCCTGATTCTCTTTCAAGGGGACAGTATCACGGACGCCGGAAGGAACCGGGAAGAACCGTGGAATTTAGGCACCGGCTACGCTGTGATGGTCGCCGGCTGGTTTAAAGCGCTTTTCCCGGAAGTAAACGCTGCATTTATAAACCGGGGTATTAGCGGCGACCGGGTGGTGGATCTTAAGGCCCGGTGGCAGGAGGACTGCCTGGACCTCAAACCCGATCTGATCTCCATAATGATTGGGATCAATGACTGCTGGCGGCGCTACGACAGCAATATGCCGATGCCGGTGGAAATGTTTGAAGCCAATTACCGGGAGATATTAAAAGAAACCAAAGAGAGGCTGGACGCTGAGATCGTCCTTTGCGAGCCCTTCGTCTTACCCGTTCTGGAAGGCCAGGAAAATTGGTATGAGGACCTGGGCCCCAAAATTCAGGTCGTCCGGAAACTGGCGCGGGAATTTAATGCCCTCCTTATCCCGTATGACGGGATCTTTGCCAAGGCAGCCACGGTGCAAAAACCTGCCTACTGGCTATTTGACGGTGTCCACCCCACCGAAGCCGGACATGCCCTGATTGCCCGTGAATGGTTGAAGCATGTGTTTAACATTGAACATCTATAAAAAAACCGAATCGAGTGTAACGTAAAGACAACGAGAAAGTCCTCCCCTTGACGGGGAGGACTTTTTGAAGGCGAATCGGCATCATGCCGGAAAACACAGGCGCCAAGCAATTCTGGACTGGAGTTTTTAAGTTTTACGCAAGCAAGCAGTGGCGGGGAAAGACCGTTGAATGTTTTGAAAGACTGCTGACCGACTAAGAAGGAAATATCACTGTCGACCCTTTGGAGACCCTGCCATACAAGCAAAACCAGATAAAGGGGTTGGAAACATGAAAAATCTTTTTCAAAAGGCAAGAGCATTCATATATAGGAATGCCAGACCGTTGGATTTTGCCCGGTGGCAATACCACTTTGAAAATGGGAGTAAAGCAGCCGTGCTAAATGCTTTGTCCTATTATCAGA
>JAAYHY010000137.1 GCA_012735135.1 Bacillota bacterium
CGCGCCAGACTTCCCGCGGATATTTCCCAAGGGCGGAACCATGTTCGATTTGGAAGATCCGTTCCGCCGCCGGATTTAAAAAGGAGATCCGGCCGCTGGAATCGGTGGCCACCACCCCCTCCACCATACTGAAGAGGATGGACTCCACTTCCTCCCGGCCCTTTTTTTCCCGGGCGATCCGCTGTTCCTGCTCTTTTAGATGGTGGTAGACCTTCTTCAAAAAATGCTTATAGGTGGCGGAGGAAACCTCCTGGTCCAGCGTACGCATGGTCTTCCAGAGCTTTTCCATAGGATTAAGATAATAACGGATCAAGAGATAACTCCCGCCGGCGGTCCATAAAAGAGCCAGGGTCGAAAACCCCGGCCGGTACAGGCCGATAAAAAAGGCCGGCCCCATAAGGAAAACCACCGTCAAGATCAGTTGCAGACGCAAGCGCCGCATGCTTTAGGCCTCCCGGATCCGGTAACCCACGCCGCGCACCGTCTCCAGACAATAGGGTTGGGCCGGATTCTCTTCAATCTTCTGACGAAGCCGCCGGACATGGACATCCACCGTTCTGGTGTCGCCAAAAAACTCATACCCCCACAGGTTCTCCAGAAGATACTCCCGGGAGAAGGCTCGTCCCGGATGGGACATCAACAAATGAAGCAGGTCAAATTCTTTGGGCGTCAACTCAATCTCCTGCTCATTGACCAATACTTTATGCTGACGGAGGTCCATTTTAATCGGCCCCAGCACCATCATTTCCTTCTCCTCGACTTCCGAGAAGTTCTTGTCAGCCCGGCGGAGCACCGCCCGGATCCGCGCAATCAGCTCCCGCGGGGAGAAAGGCTTGGTCACATAATCGTCGGCCCCCGACTCCAGTCCCAGCACCCGGTCGGCTTCTTCCGCTTTCGCCGTCAGGATAATAATGGGTATATCACGGGTTAATTTATTCTGCCTGGTCCGGCGGCAGATCTCCATCCCGTCAATGCCGGGTAACATCAGATCGAGGAGAATAATATCGGGATGCTCGGCTTGGATCTTTTCCCAACCCTCTTCCCCAGTTTGCGCTTTCGAGACCAACCAGCCCTCTTTCTCCAAATTATAGGCAACCAATTCAATAATGTTGGGTTCATCTTCAATGATCAAAATCCGTTCTTTTGACATTCCGCTTCCCTCCGCTTATCAACATCTTACTAAGTACAGTCTATAACACTAAACTTTTACTGTCAACCATTATTCCCCCCGGTGCTTGCCGGCTTCAGCCATAAAAAAAAGGGGCTGTCCCCCTCCTATTTTATAATAATCGTGGCCAGTTGGAACCATTTGGCCCATTCCACCCAGGCCTTCTTGGCCAACTGTTCTTTATTTCGCTCCAACTCCTCCAGCGCCTTCCAGCGTAAACGGATCCGCTCCCGTTCCCCGGCGGGTTTCTCCTCTGCCATCGTCAGGTGGCAGACCGGCGGAAAAAGCACACACCACCAATTCCGGCCCTGACCATTACCTAAAACCACCCGTAAGGCCTGGTAGTTTCCGGCCGGCAACACCCCGAACTCATAATGGCGTTCCGGGAAACGGAACTCCCCCACTTCCACCGTGGCCCGGTAAGAAAACCCGTGTTTGTGGAGTTCCTCTTCGGCCGCCGCCACCAAAGTTGCCTGATTTCTCCGGAGCGCCGCCAAAGCCGCCGCCCGGTCATCGACCCCTGCCAGCAGCACGGCGGTTTCTTTCAGGATCCGGTCCCGGACCAATAATTTAACCTGCTGGTCCGCTTCCCCGTCACTGTTGGCCATCACGTGCAGACGGATTAAATTTCCGGCGCTGAAGGCCACCGTCGCCTCTGCCGCCGGCCATTGGGAACTGCCGGTTAAACTAAGCACCACACCACCGATTAAGAACAGAATTAAGACAGTGATTATCCGGGCTTTCATCTTCTCACTCCTTCGTCCGTTCCTCGCCGATATAACGCCGGATATTTTTTAATGCGGTCTTCTCCAACCGGGAGACTTGCGCTTGGGAGATGCCAATCTCTTCCGCCACTTCCATTTGGGTCCGTCCGTCGAAAAAGCGCATCTTTAAGATCTCCTTCTCCCGTTCATTCAAGCGGGACATGGCTTCCCGGATGGAGATTCCCTCCAGCCACTGGTTATCCAGGTTCTTGTCGTCACTGATCTGGTCCATCACAAAAATGGGATCGCCCCCGTCATGGTAGATGGGTTCAAAGAGGGAGATGGGTTCCTGGATCGCATCCAGGGCAAAGACCACTTCCTCCCGCTCGATATTTAAGGTGGACGCAATCTCCCCTACCGTCGGTTCTTTCCCGTTCTTGCTGGTCAAAGTATCGCGCACTTGGAGGGCTTTGTAGGCAATATCCCGGAGGGAGCGGCTGACCCGGATCGGGTTGTTGTCCCGGAGGTAACGGCGGATCTCTCCGATGATCATGGGCACCGCATAAGTGGAGAATTTAACATTTTGTGACAAATCAAAATTATCAATGGCTTTCATTAAGCCGATACAGCCCACCTGAAAAAGATCATCCACATTCTCGCCGCGGTTGTTAAAGCGTTGGATCACACTCAGGACCAAGCGGAGGTTGCCCTGGATCAATTCCTCCCGGGCCTTTTTCTCCCCGGACTGCATCTTCTTTAATAACTCCCGCATTTTCGTGTTGGTGAGAACGGGAAGTTTCGAGGTGTTTACCCCACAGATTTCCACTTTGTTCGGGATCATCTTCTATAGCCTCCACAAGTTTCTCGGAACTCCTTACTAGGATTATTGCCATCTTTTTTGGCGGATATACTTCGCCCCTCCGCTTTTTTGAAAAAAAAGGTAACGAAAATGAACAAAAAAAGACCGGTTGCATTGACCGGTCCTCTTACTGCCCTTCCAGCCGGTAACCATAATTTCGCTGGTAAAAATCTTGATATTCCCCGGAGAGAATGGACGACCACCATTTCCGGTGCTCTAGATACCAGGCGACCGTTTGGGCCAAACCCTGCCGGAAATCAATCTGGGCCTCCCAGCCCAGCTCCCCCTGGATTTTATCGACGGCCAGCGCATATCGCCGGTCATGTCCCGGGCGGTCGGCCACAAACCGGATCAGGCGTTCCGGTTTACCAAGCAGTTGTAAAATCAGCCGGACCACCTCCAGATTGGTCCGTTCGCAGCAGGCACTGATGTTATAGACCTCACCCGGCCGCCCGTCCAGCAAGACCCTTTCCACCGCCCGGCAATGGTCATCCACATGGATCCAATCCCGGACCTGCTGCCCGTCACCGTATATTGGGATCGGCTCCTCCCGGAGGGCGTTGATGATTGTAAGCGGGATTAATTTCTCCGGAAACTGATACGGACCATAGTTATTGGAACACCGGGTAATCAAGACCGGCAACCCGTAGGTGGTGTGAAAAGCCAACGCCATGAGGTCCGCCCCGGCCTTGCTGGCCGCATAGGGACTGTTGGGCGCTAAAGGAGTTTTTTCCGTGAAGAATCCCTCCGGCCCCAAGGCGCCATAAACTTCATCGGTGGAGATCTGGATGAAACGCTTGACCCCGTAACGCTGTGCCAAGCTTAAGAGGTTAACCGTCCCGTCGATATTGTTCCGGGCAAAGAGCACCGGCGCGTCGATACTCCGGTCCACATGGGATTCGGCGGCAAAATTGATCACCGCCTCCAAACCCAGGGCAAAATAGGGCTCCAGCTTGCGGCGGGCATTAATATCGGCGTGGACAAAACGGTAACCGGGATAAGTGGTAAACCCCTTCATATTGGCGACGTTCCCTGCGTAGGTCAGCAAATCCACATTAATCAGTTCCGTTTCCGGATAACGCCGGAGAAAATAGCGGATAAAATTACTGCCGATAAAACCGGCGCCACCG
>JAAYHY010000138.1 GCA_012735135.1 Bacillota bacterium
ATACTTCATATTGAGTACCTCCTCTGTTAGTCTTATTTTGTTAGGGGTAACTTGCTTACACCCAGTATTCTAACAGGAGGTACTCGTCTTTTCAAAGTTCATTTGATTTCAATACAGGAATGCTCCCGTTTTATGTTCGAACGTAAAAAAACTCTGTTATAACCCTCTTCTTTTACCCACTGTTCAAAGGCTGCCACCAACAAGCGACCGATTCCCCTCCGGCGGTAGCCTGCATCAACAACAAGAGAGGCAATTTCCCCCATAGGTTCTTGATAGAGCAGGGTGAATAAATACCCATGAACCCAACCAACAATTCTGCTTTCCTCTTCAGCGACAAAAACCACATGTTCTTGATTAAGGAGAAGAAGCCGGTCTCTTACCTTTCCGGCTTCTTCCTTATGTCCTAATTGGAAAGCAAGATCGGCCAGGGCGGAAGCATCTTCGGGGCGGGCCTTTCTGATCCCAATCGGTTTCGTCATGTAATCACTCCATTCTCTAATTCAACTAACCTTAGCCCGTTCACTACGAAACAATTATTACCGGTCTATCGATTATTTTATTATTTTTTCAGCTTACATTATTCCTGAATTATCCTTCATTATTAACGCTTTTTTTCGGATCAACCCCACCCGGTAAAAATCCCTGCTCCTTGTAACCACTTAGAATTTATATCCTACCCCAAGGGCAAACAAAACCCGATTTCCATCTCCGAGATTTCCCCGCAATCCACCCCGGAGGTCAATGTTTTGGGGAAGGTTATATTTGAGTCCCAAATTGTAGATAAAATTGACTTTACTGTTATTTATGGTAAAATCCAGTTCGCCCAAGCCTGATAAGTCTTTACTCAGGAAAGTTGCTCCGTTAAGGCCGATATAGGGCGAGGAATCGATAATCCCCCCCAAAATCGCTAAAGAAGAATTCAACTCATACTTGAGACCAATTTTCACCTTATTCTCTAAAGCCGCACAGACCGCCAGCTGATTTGAGAAGCCGAATTCCCCCCCTAGCACAATTTCACTGTCACTGGCAATCAAACCATAAATCACACCATGATTCTTCGAAATCGATGGAGTCGTAAACCCCCAGGCGCTCGCTGGAATCAAAGCCAAGATTAATCCCATCAGCAGAATCAGGATGGTTTTTTTCATCATTATCCACACTCCTCATCTTTATGATCCTTTGGGCAAGCATAAATAATCTTAAAGTCCAGAATAGCTATGAACTAATTCGTCACCCCCTTAAAAGAAAGAATTTATAGAGAAAAATAGGCTTGTCCTCTATGGATGGGGTCCTTTAGGACCACCATTAATAATATATTATCTAAATTTTACCGGCGCGGCAATATGATTTTGATCAATTGTAGTAAACAGTTTTTTATTATTTATTTTTTCTTTAAATATAACAAACCCCCGATCCAAAGCGGGGTCGATCCCAAACCGGTGGTTTTTAACCGTAAGAAGCAAATCTCACATCCTGATGGCCGTGGCTTCTTTACTCCGGCAACCAATCATCTAAATAAGTAGATTTAAACTCCGTAGAGAGGATTTGAAAATACAATTCATCAAACCATTGGTTATTGATTTGGAAAGACTGGGTTCTTCGTCCGATTTCGGTAAAGCCGATTTTACGGTATACTTCGATCGCCCTTTTATTAAAGGAGAAAACCTTTAGCATAATATTATGCAAGCCGATTATTTTAAAACCAAATTCCAGAAGCAATTGAATCGCTTCCGTGCCAAAACCTTTACCCCAATCCTCCTTTTCTCCAAGAAAAATCCCAAGTTGGGCCCTTCTATGGATTAAGTCGAGCTCAAACAAGCTACAATTACCTAACAGTCGATCGGTTGTTAACTCGACAATGGCAAAATTATAACCTTCATTGGCCAACTCTTCCAGAACTTCCTTCTCTTTGGGTAAAGAATATAGACTACTGGCATTGCCGAGCGGAATTGAAATCTTTAAATCATTCATCCACTTGGTATAGATCTCCGCATCATCCGGGTTGATAGGTGACAAATAAACCCTTTTGCCAACGAGTTTTTTAAAATACTTCACCTTTAATCCCTCCTCACTTTCTCCCCACCAAGACGTCAAAAGCGACGGTGATACTTTTTAGTCCAACTTTCATGATCTCTTCAAGCTGTTGATGACTGGCATTCCAGGTTAAGGGGGTCATCTTGATCAAATGTTCCAGGTTTTCTTCTTTTAAGAGAACTTTATAATTAATCCGTTCTTGCCGAATCATTTGGAAACTGCCGGCAAAAAGTCGGATCACACTATCATTGATGTATAATTCCCGGTCCGTTCCTCGATAAAGAATTTCCCGGAGTTCAATCAAATAGTTACTGGCAGGTATAACTTTGATCAGGATTCCCCGCTCCTTTAAGACCCGCTTAAATTCCCCATAGTTGGCCGGAGAAAGGATATTGAGAACCACCTCAAATTGGCCGTTTTGAAGAGGAAGTTTGGTCAAGTCGGCCACACACCAAATAATGTTTTGGTAATCCTTAGCCGCCAAGCGGATCCCTTCCTTGGAAAGGTCAATCCCCACCCCCAACAAGCCGGGAAGGCCTTTTTCATTTAGATCCGATATAATCTGGGCCAGGTGGGAGCCTTCACCACAACCGGCATCCAAAAGACCGGTGGTCGACCAACCCTCTCCGGCGCCGGTTTCATATATTAGTTCGCTAATTTTGTGGCGCATCGGATCGAAAAAACCACTATTACTGATCACTTTCCGGGCGGCAAACAACTTCCTGTCGTATTCGCTTTTACCTTGTTTCAGCAATAGGTTGATATATCCTTGTTTAGCCAGGTCAAAATTATGACCATCGCGGCAAATAACGCTGTTTGTTCTGGTGACAACCATTTCTCTTTCACAGACCGGGCAGCGGAACAAACCCTTGTTTCTCATAATTAACGCTTTGGCAACCTCAATCTTTCTCTGCTCTTCACTGGCTAACATTTTTGCAGTTCCAACCTCCCGTTTTACTTTTGTTTCACTTGATCCAACAAGTGATCTTACCAAATCTTCCCTAACTTCTAATAGAACCGCAACAACGAACCGATACTATAGTATTGAAGAAATAGGTCAGTTCATAGATCCTTGAATCGTTTATCCCATATTTTAGACTTAATGTAGTTCTTCGCCAGCGGTTCCCTTTTTCCTGTTTATGTTTACTTTTTTCCCAATCCTGGTTGTAACGGGCATGTAGAAAGAAGGGGTGAGAGCATTGAGCAAGCACGAACTGGCCCGGATCTTTAACGCCATCGGGACCCTTTTGGAATTGAAAGGGGAAAACCCTTTTAAAGTGCAATCTTATTATAAGGCCGCCCGGACCGTCGAGCGGCTGACGGAAGATCTAGCAGATTTGATCCGGGATGACCGGTTGAAGGAGATCCCCGGTTTTGGCGCCGCCCTCATCGCTAAAACCCTCGAGTGGGCAAAAACCGGAACCATCGGTTACTATGAAGAACTGATCCAAACAACCCCACCGGGCTTGCTCGAACTTTTACGCGTTCCCGGCCTGGGGCCAAAGAAAATTGCCCGCTTGACTTCGGCCTTGGGCATTACCGACCTGGAAGCGTTGGAAGAGGCCTGCCGGGAGAATAAACTAATTGGTCTGCCCGGCTTCGGTCCGAAAACCCAAGCGAAGATTGGGGCGGGCATCCAATTCCTCAAGGAACACCGGAACCGTTTTTTATGGACGGAAGGAATGGAATGGGCCCGGCAACTCCAAGCTCATCTGGCGGCCCACCCCAAGGTCAGCCAAGTCGAAATTGCCGGTGACTTACGCCGTGGTCAGCCGGTCGCCGACCGGATCGATTTAGTGGCGGCAACCACCGATCCGGCGGCGGTAGCCGCCGACTTGGCCAGTTCCGAGTTTAACCAAAACCGGAAAGCCGTCGCCGGCGGCGGGCATGAAACCGGTGAAACTACCATCCTCCTGCCAAGCAATATAACAGTCCACCTGCGTGCAGTTCCCCCGGAGGGGTTCCCCACCGCTCTCCTTTATTCGACCGGTAATCCGGCCCATCACCAAGCCTTAACCCGGCTGGCTGCCGAAGGCGGGTTCACCCTCCGTCAAGACGGACTTTTCAAGGCTGAAGAATTCATTCCATGTCAAGGAGAAGCCGATCTTTACCGTCATTTAGGGTTGGCATATATCCCTCCCGAACTCAGGGAAAACCGGGGGGAGCTTGAAGCGGCCGCCAGCGGTCACCTTCCCGAACTAATCCGGCCGGAAGATATTCAAGGCTTGTTCCATGTTCATACCACCTACAGTGACGGACTCTGCACTTTACGGGAGATGGTCGAAGGTGCGATTAGCCGTGGTTACCATTATTTAGGGATTGCCGATCACAGCCAAAGCGCCTTTTACGCCCATGGTCTTAAAACTGCAGCGTTGGAAGAACAATGGGCGGAGATCGAACAGTTGAACCGGGAATACCCCCATTTTAAAATTTTCAAGGGGATCGAAGCCGACATTTTACCCTCCGGGGAACTGGACTATGACCCGGAAATCTTAGCCCAATTCGATTTTGTAATCGGTTCTATCCATAGCCATTTTCGCATGGGCGAAGCGGAAATGACCGCCCGCCTCTTGAAAGCCTTAGATAATCCTTATTTAACGATGCTGGGTCATCCAACAGGCCGTATCTTGCTAACACGCCCGGGCTATAACGTAAATCTGGAAGCGATCCTGGAAAAAGCAGCTGCAACCGGACGCATTATTGAATTCAACGCCAATCCCTACCGGCTGGATCTAGACTGGCGCTGGTGCCGACGGGCAAAAGAGCTGGGAATCCCCATCGCCATCAACCCGGATGCCCATACGGTTGCCGAGTTAGATCTGGCCCGGACCAGCATCCCCGTGGTCCGAAAGGGATGGTTGGAAAAGGCCGATGTTTTTAACACCAAAACCAGCGCGGAAATACTTACCTACTTCAAAAAGGGAGCGCCTGCCCGCAGCAAAAAATAATCCCTTCCTGAAGATCAATGGAGAAACCGGTTAATTTCTGGTACAATAATGTTATCTCTTAAAATATTTTAAAAGGGGTGTAGACGAGGCCATGAAGATGATTATGCGCTGGTTTCCTGGCGGAGATGACAGTGTGACCCTTAAACAGATAAAACAAGTCCCCGGGGTCAGTGGGGTCGCCACCTGTCTCCCCGATGTTCCCGTCGGCGAAGTTTGGCCTTTAGATCGGTTGATCGCATTAAAAGAGGAGATCAACAACGCCGGCCTTGAAGTTGAAGTGATTGAAAGTGTCAATATCCACGAAGAGATCAAAAAAGGCTTGCCGACCCGGGACCGGTATATTGAAAACTACATAAAGACCATGGCCAATTTGGCCGCCATCGGGGTCAAATGCCTCTGTTACAATTTTATGCCCGTCATTGACTGGGCCAGAAGCGACCTGGCCACTCCTTTACCGGACGGCAGTACTGTCTTGTCTTACCGGCATGAACAAGTCCTAAAAATGAATCCGGCCAAAATCGCCGATGTAATGTTAAGCCAAGCCCGGGGTTACTCCCTTCCCGGTTGGGAACCGGAACGGTTGGCGGCCATGGCGGCCGACATCGAATTTTACCAAAGTATGACCCCCGAGGACTATTGGAAAAACATCAAATATTTCTTGGCTGCCGTCGTTCCCTATGCCGAGAAATATGGGATCAAAATGGCAATCCACCCTGATGATCCACCATGGCCCCTGTACGGCCTACCAAAGCTGATCACCAATGCGGAAGGGATCCGGACCTTCCTTTCCTTGTACGATAGCGTCTACAACGGTTTGACCCTCTGCACCGGCTCCCTTGGAGCTAACCCGGATAATAATCTTCCAGCTTTGATTCGCGAATTTACCGCCCAAGGCCGGGTTCATTTTGCCCACATTAGAAACGTCAAACATCACTCCAGCCGGGATTTTGACGAATGCGCCCATCTTAGTTCCTGCGGCAATTTAGATATGTATGCCATCGTCAAAGCCTTTTATGACAATGGTTTCGACGGTTACATCCGCCCCGACCACGGCCGGATGATCTGGGAGGAAAAAGCCCGGCCGGGGTACGGCCTTTACGACCGGGCGCTCGGCGTCACTTACCTCCTTGGGCTCTGGGAAGCCATTTCCAAGATGAAAACGGAGCAACCGGAGGAAAATGGTGTTTCGTCGCCCCAGTAAATTTCTTCGCCTCTTCTAAAGCTCAGCCCCGGCTACCACCAGTATACGTCAGTATTTTATTCAAAGCCGGGTGAACAACCAAGGCTATTTCATATAGGTAGCTCTTCAAAGTAACAACAGGGGGGTAAGATCGATGCTCAGACTGAACGCGGCCAGCCTAACCCGGAAAGAGGAATGGAAGGAACGGGGGATTGCCATTCCTTCCTTCGATTATGCCACCATGGTTGCCCAAACGGTCGCGACGCCGACCTGGATCCATTTTGGCGCCGGTAATCTTTTCCGGGCCTTCATTGCCGAGTTGCAACAGCAGCTTTTGGAGGCCGGTAAAGTTAGCACCGGAATAATTGCCACCGATACCTTTGATTTTGATCTGATTGACCAAATTTATAAGCCTTTCGATAATTTGACCCTGTTGGTTTCCTTAAAACCGGACGGCTCCACCGATAAAAAAATCATCGCCAGCATCGCGGAGAGCATCAAAGCGGACCGCGCCGGTCGCCTCCGGCTTGCGGCTATCTTTACCAGTCCCAGCCTGCAACTGGCCAGTTTTACCATTACCGAAAAGGGCTATGCCCTTACTGACCTGGCGGGCCAATTTCTCCCGGTGGTCAAAGCAGATTTGGCCGCCGGCCCGGACCAGGCTAAGCACGTGATGAGTATCGTCACCGCCCTCCTCTATACCCGGTATCAGGCTGGTAAGTTACCCCTGGCCCTAGTGAGTATGGATAATTGCTCCAAAAACGGCGCAAAATTGCAAGCTTCCGTGCTGACCATCGCCGAAGCCTGGTTCCGGAAAGGCTTTGTCGAAGAAGGGTTCCTCGCCTACCTCCGCGACGAAGAGAAGATCAGTTTTCCCTGGAGTATGATTGATAAGATTACACCCCGTCCTTCCAAACAGGTGGAAAAACACCTGACCGAACTGGGGATCGCCGGAATGTCACCCCTGGTGACCGCGGGCAACACCTTTATCGCCCCCTTTGTCAATACGGAAGTTCCCCAGTATCTTGTCGTCGAAGACAAATTCCCGAACGGTCGCCCGCCTTTAGAAGAAGCCGGCGTCTACTTCACCGACCGCGAAACAGTCAACAAAACGGAGCGGATGAAAGTGTCAACCTGTTTGAACCCCTTGCATACCGCATTGGCTGTCTTCGGGTGTTTACTGGGTTATGATTCCATTGCCGCCGAGATGAAAGATGCCGAACTCAAAACCTTAGTGGAGAAGATCGGTTATGAGGAAGGCATGCCGGTCGTGGTTGATCCGAAAATCATCAGTCCGCAGGCTTTTATTCATGAGGTCATTACGGAGCGGCTGCCCAACCCGTTCATTCCTGACACCCCCTCCCGGATTGCCACCGATACCTCCCAGAAAATGCCGATCCGTTTTGGGGAGACGATCAAATCCTATGTCAACCGTCCTGATCTGGAGGTCACTGATTTATTCTATATCCCCTTGGTCATCGCCGGTTGGTGCCGCTATCTCTTGGGCGTAGACGATAAATTGGCTCCCCTCTCCCTCAGTAGCGACCCGATGCTGCCGGAATTGTCGGCGGCCTTAGCGGGGATTAAAGTAGGTGAGCCCCGGTCTTACCAAGGACAATTACGCCCTATTTTGGCAAATCCAGTCTTGTTTGGGGTTGACCTGTGGGCAGTTGGGCTCGGTGAAAAAATCGAAGGTTTATTCTTGGAATTAATTGCCGGAGAAGATGCGGTCCGTCATACCCTCACTAAATATTTATCAAAAGAGAAATGATCGGGCTAAGCTGGATCTATTTCCCAAAAAGTCCGTTCTTATTATATAATTTGGGTGACGGTAAAAAAGAGAAGCCATTTAGTGAAGGAGTGACAAGGAGATGCAAAAGCCCATTGAATTGGTGGTAAAGGGGAAAACCTTACGGGGGATGTATCACTGTCCAGATCAAGAGGGTATTTATCCGACGGTCATTCTCTTTCACGGTTTCACCAGCCACAAACTGGAACCCCATCGTATTTTCCTCAAACTGTCCCGCCGTTTGAGCGCGGAAGGGTTGGCCGCCATCCGCTTTGATTTTTCCGGTTCCGGCGAAAGCGACGGCGATTTTGAGGAAATGACCTTTAGCGGTGAGGTCCATGAAGCCCAGGAGATCTTGAAGTTTGTCCGCTATTTACCCACCACCGATCCTGAACGTGTTGGTCTGGTCGGTTTGAGTATGGGGGGAGCGATCGCCTCGATCCTGGCGGGTACAAATCCCACCGCCGTCAAAGCCCTGGTCCTTTGGTCGGCCGCCGGGATTGATACTATTAAAGATATTTACCACAGCAAGGAGAATCAAAAGGTTTTTCCCCGTAATGAAGAAGGAAGTATTGATCTGGGTGGTCTGTGGTTAAATCCCAATTTCTACGATGATTTGGAGAACTGGAATTCCTATGAAATTTTGGAATCCTACCAAGGAGCGGCTCTGATTCTCCAAGGAACCGGGGACCAAACCGTCCCCCCCACCACGGCCGAGCAATACCAAACCGCGCTTCAGGGGCGGGCGAAACTGATTTACATTCCGGAAGCGGATCATACTTTCAACCGCCATACCTGGGAAGAACAAGTCCTCACCGAAACAACGGTCTTCTTAAAGAACGTTCTCTTTTAAATCAATCTTTCACATCAATGCCACCAAAGAAAATAAAGGCGTTAATCCGTAACTTGGGACCGGTCGCCCCCTCCGGTCCTATTTGTTTAACCCTTTGGTCCTCAATACCCCCAAAGATCGGGATCCCACGGATCTCGACGGTCCATCCTTCCGGTATAATAAGGTCAACCCCGCCAAAGATGGCCTGAATATTCAGGAGATTGACCCCTTCCGGCATTTCCGAACCCCGCAAATCGAGGGTGGCTCCGCCAAACAACGCCGTTAGGTTTCCCCCGAGAAAACTGGGGGAGGAAATCCTGCGTTCCACATCACCAAAGATCACCAGAATATCTACGGTATTTTCGGGAGCGGTATCGGCCACGCGCCGGCGGCCGCTACCGAAGTTAAACAGAAGAATCAATCCAAATAAGATGAGAAGAAGCGGCCAGACTAATCTGAGCTGCGCCGCACTTATCAAACCCAGCCGGCGCAGCTGAAAAGCCCCGCCCAGAAAAAGAAGGATGAAGGCAAAAAGGTTAGTAAAGCGGGAGCTAAACAATTGATGCAGTCCGACGATGATTAAAACCAACGGCCACCAGGTGCTGATGGACAGATCAAAGGAAGTTACCCCCAGATTATTCAAGAGGATAAGAAAACCGAAAAAGATCAGGATAAAGGCCAAGAATAAGTGGTTTTTCGGAGAACTTGCCATAAGACAACCTTCTTTCCGGAAAGTAGTTTATAGAATAATTCCAGTCATGCTTGGTATTTCCTTCCTTTGGATTACAGATTTAAGGAAAAAGATGAGCATATCTTCGAACCGGTTTTTGCAGTTCCAAGTAGCCCTGCTCGTAAAGGACCCGGTACTTTTCTTTCATTGCCGGGCAGGGCCCTACCACCCGGCTTTCCTGTTCAAAGCAGAGATTGGCCACCGCTTCCTCGGCGTTTGCAAAGATTCCGCTCCCAACCGCCGCCACCAAAGCGGCCCCCAGCAAAGTACCTTCTTGAACAGGTGGGATGGTTAGTAAACAATCGGAGACGGTGGCTTTAATCTGCATCCATACTTGATTGCGGGTGCCTCCCCCTACCGCTACCAACTGACGGATTTCTTGCTTGATTACTTTCTGGGCGGCCCGGCGGATCGATTCCATCTCGTAGGCGGTTCCTTCCAGGACCGCTTTGAGTAATTCCGCCTTGCCATGCTCCGCCCGGAGACCAATCAATGCCCCCCTGGCCCGCGGATCCCGCTCCGGGGCGCCACTTCCGGATAGGTAGGGATAATAAATGATCCCGGTTGGTTCCGCCCCGGTTTGCTTCAGCAGATCTTCAATCTCCTGGTAACTTAAGGCTTCTCCTCCCAGTTGTTTCCTTAACCATTCCAACGAACCACCGGCCGCGGAAAGGCCGCCAATCCAAACCATTTTCCCGGGGATGAGGTGGCAGCCGAAGGATAATTGGGAATGATATTCTTCCACCCCCAATTGGCGCTCTTCCAGAGTCCCGATGAGTGACTCCGCCGTCCCGATGGAATCAAAGACCACTTCCGGCCGGATGGCCCCCACCGCCAAAGCGGCACAAAGATGATCGTGACCGGCCACGGCAACTTTAATCCCCGCCGGGAAACCCAATTCCATTTGCACTTCACCAATGGGGGTCCCGCTCTCTCCGACCACCGGAAAGAGGGCTTCCTTTAGCCCAAAAGCGGCCAGCCACTCCCGGTCCCACTGTTTTTGGTCAATACGGTAAGCGTAAGTACGGGCTGCCAGGGAATGTTCGGTGCCATATTTTCCGGTCAGTCGGAAAGCAATGTAGTCGGCGGGGGATAACCAGATGGCATTGGCCAGCAAAGACGGGTTCTGTTCCATAAACCAGAGAATTTTGGCAAGACCATATTTATAACTGGGGTATAACCCTGTTCGGGTAAATAAAGTGTATTCGTCGCCTTCCTTGCGAAGCCGGTCATACTGGGGCATGGTCCTCCGGTCATACCAAGGAACAATCTCCGTTTTGGCCTGTCCGGATTTTTTATCTACCAGCAGACCGGCCTCGGCCATACTGGCGATCCCGATCGCCGCGATTTCCCCCGGAGCGGCGGCCTTAATGACCTGCTTTAACATTCCATAGACCTGGCCCCATAATTCCTCCGGCGCGTAGGATAAAAGACCCTCTCGGCTTTGATGGGTGATGGTTGTTTGCTTCTCCAGCAAAATCATGTTCCCTTTTTCATCAAACAGTCCAACTTTACAGTGGGTAGTACCAAGATCGATCCCAATCAGCTTCATCTTTTCCTTCCTTTCCAAATCCTTTCTCTGCTTTCGACAGGGTTTCCCCATAAAAGCCCAGAACGATTGGGCTCTCCATAACTAACCATCATCTTCGCCTTTGACAATGAACTCCCTCTTGATCCGATTACCAAAGGGACTGCCTCTTGTATAAGAATGAAATTTTTTTGCCATTACTAAACTGGCTGATGGTCACGGCAGAACTAGGCAAAGGTGGAAGCCAAATAAAGCCCAATGCCTAGCCCACGCCCGGAATAAAATGATAATTTCAAGTAGATCACGGGAAAGGAGATCAGTCGTTGGATCGATTTTATAAAGGTTTCTTCTCCGGCGTCAGCGGCGGAGTTGTAGCTAATTTGTGGAGCTTTTTCGTTAAAGATCTGCTTCATTATTCAGCCCGTAACTTTGTGGACTGGACCGCTGTGGTTCTCTATGGAGTTTTACCAACCACCTGGTATGAATTTTTACTGGCCTTCTTCACCAACTTGCTTTGGACCGGTTTTTTAGGAATCATCTTTGCCTACCTTTTACTCTATCTTACCCCCCAAGGCTATTTAATCAAGGGCGCCCTCTACGGCATCATCACCAGTTTCTTGATTTACGGGGCAGCAATTCTGCTCAGAATGCCCTTTTTCACGATGATTCCTTTTCGGACCGCATTCGGAAATATGATCGGCGGCCTCCTGTGGGGTGTAATTACCGCCCGGACCTTATTTTGGTTGGACCAGAAAGCTAAAAATAACCCATAGGAAAACTCCTGTTCCAAGCAGTATATGATAACGCCGTTTAAAACCGGTTCACCGGCACATATTACCATTTGTTGGTTTTAGCAGGCAATTTTTAACCAAAATAACATTAATATTTTCAATAGAACAACCGATGTAAAACTAGGATCCAAAATTTACGACTTAATGAGAAAGGTGATCGCTTTGAAGATTGGGACTAAAAGACATGAAACGAACGACCGCTCTGTTTCCAATACCCCTCCGCCATCCTTCGATTCATTTTATACGCGCCTTTTTCCCCATTTCATCAAGTATATTTGTAAATTCTCCATTCGCCGGCGACTAATCGCCTTTTTCCTACTTTTTTCCACCGTCCCCGTTTTCATGGTGGGAACGGGTTCTTATTTGAAATCACGCCAAGCTGTTATCGATAAAAGCACCAATTATTCACTGGAAAATTTGCTTCAATCCGCGGCCCACTTGGAAAAGCAAATTGAAAAATACCAAGACTTGGGGTTTCAACTTCAATTCAATCTCCAAAACCATATGGAGATCAAAGATTACATAGTTAATCGGAGCCCAGCGGCCAGAGAAAGTATCCAAAAATTATTCGATGATTTTCTTGGTTTTGATACCAGCGTAAAATGCATGTTGTTAGGTGCGGTCAACGGCCAAAATCTTGTGGGAGTCGGTAATCTCAATTTGGCAACTGCTTTTACGGAATTAAAAGAAAACCCTGTTTATAAAGAAGCTTTAGCCAATCCCGGCCAATTGTACTGGGGAGTAACGGGCACCGATCTTTTTATGGTACGTCTTTTAACCGATCTCTCCACTGATGACCCGTTAGCCGTTTATACCGTTGTGTTTAATGGCCAAGACATTAGTCAAACATTAAACAAGTTTGCCTTTCGGGATTCCGATGCCTATTCCGCCCTGGAAATGCGTTATTCCATCATTGTGAATACCGATGGTGAAATCCTGTGCTCCCCTCATCTCGACCAGATCGGCGCCAAGATTACCGATCTATTGCAGGGGAATACCATTTCCACCCTTTTCGAGAAAAATCCACAAGAAAGCGGGTTTTTCTTCGATCGTTCAGCGAGCGGCAAGGTTTTAGTCACCTATAACCGGGTGCCGTCAGAAAATTGGTATCTCCTTGGCCTTGCCCACCATGATTTCCTGTTTAAAGAGGTTAACAACGCCGGATTTTTCACCCTCATCATTGAACTTTTGATGATTTTTCTTTCCTTTGGGCTGTCCTATGGGGTCTTCATCAGTATTTCCCTCCCCCTTGACCAACTGAAAGAGGCAATGGCCCAAGCGGCCAATGGTAATCTCACCTATAAAGTTAAGATTGATACCATGGATGAACTTAACGCCCTTGGCTACAGCTTTAATGAAATGACCGAGCAAATCGGTGAATTAATCCAAGAAACGAAAAACGCAGCCGCGGCCGTCTCCGAGCATAGTAAACTTTTGGAGTCCAGCTCCAGGCAGTCGGCCCAAACGGCGGAAGCGGTAGCCCAGGCCTCCACGGAAATTACCAAAGGAACAATCGAGCAAACCGCCGAAGCAGAAAAAACCGCCCGTCAAATGACGGTTTTGGCTGAAGAAATTGATGTGGCCGCGACCAAATTCAGCGATGTGGAACTGGTGAGCAATCATACCAGAAACCTTAGCACCCAATCTAAATCGATCATGGACGAACTGATTCTGAAATCAAATGAAACCAACCGGATCACCAAAACAATTACTGATGACATTACAGAGCTCAATAAGGGTTCCGAAGAAATACGCAACGTCACCGATTTAATCGCCAACATTGCGGAACAGACCAACCTCTTGGCTTTAAATGCCGCCATTGAAGCAGCCCGGGCCCATGAAGTAGGCGCCGGATTCGCCGTGGTCGCCGATGAAGTTAATAAACTGGCGAATCGCACCAACACCGCGGCAAAAGCGATTAACGACATTTTAAAAACCATTGAGGAGCGGGCCCGGAACTCCACCGCCAATGTGGCCAAAGCCCGTGAAATTGTCCTCGACCAATTAAATGTCGTTGCCCAGACCCAGCAAACCTTTGACGAAATTATTCAAGGGATGGATCTCATCGTCAACCGTATCACCGATGTCAACAACCATGTGCAACGGATTAAAGCAGTAAAAGATGAAACCTCCCAATCTATCTTGAACATCAGTGCGATTTCTGAAGAAACAGCCGCTTCCTCTGAAGAGGTTTCTGCTTCCATCGAAGAACAAGCGGCGATCACCAGCCAAGTAAAAGGACTGGCCGACGAATTAAAGGCCTTGGCGGACAAACTGGTAAACTCGATTACCAAATTTACGGTCTGAACTTTTGCCTTTCGCCCCTTTAAAAACAGGGACCTCCGGCCTATCACCGAAGGTCCCTTTCCTTTTTGGTTCACGGGTCATCGCCGCCGCCGCAATTCCCCGAAAATGTCGGCTAAAGCCACGCCCTGCTGGACCAGGAGAACCAAAAGATGGTAAATAAGATCGGCCGCCTCGTAGACCACCTCATCTTTACTGTTATTCTTGGCGGCAATGATCACTTCAGCATTTTCCTCCCCCACCTTCTTCAGGATCTTGTCTAAACCTTCCTTAAAAAGGTAGGTAGTATAGGATCCGGCGGGCATTACCCGCTTTCTTTCCTGGATCAGATCGTATAATTCATATAAAATGCCCGGCCCTTCCTGACCGGCGGCATAGAGGGGCGCCGGATCGACCACCGCATTCTCGGTCTCCTGCCCTTCTATATCCCGGTAAAAACAAGAATAATGCCCGGTGTGGCAGGCCGCCCCGGTCTGTTCCACCATAAGGAGGAGGCTATCATTGTCACAATCATATAAAATTTGCTTGACTTTTTGCCGATGCCCCGAGGTTTCCCCTTTCATCCATAAGCAATTGCGACGCCGGGAAAAAAACCAAGCGTAACCGGTGTCTTTGGTCCGCTGAAGGGCTTCTTCATTCATATAGGCGAGCATTAAGACCCGGCCGCTTTGGGCATCCTGAACGACGGCCGGGACCAGACCCTTTTCATCAAAGCGAATTTCCTGCCTCATAATTTTACGTTCACTCCTTTACCGGCCAGAAACTGTTTAGCTTCGCTGATGGTATATTGACGTTCGTGAAAAATGGACGCGCAGAGGACCGCACCGGCTTTTCCTTTTTCGATTACTTCCCATAGATGTTCCAGGCGTCCGGCCCCCCCTGAAGCAATAACCGGAATGGTCACCCGTTCGCTGACCGCCGCCGTTAATTCCAGATCATATCCGTCTTTCGTCCCATCCTTATCCATACTGGTTAAGAGAATTTCTCCCGCGCCAAGCTCTTCCACTTTTTCTGCCCATTGAGCGGCGTCCAATTCGGTTGGTAACTGTCCTCCATTAATATAGACCCGCCAAAACCCTTCCCTCTCTTTACGGGCATCAATGGCCGCCACCAGTGACCGGCTGCCAAATTCTTTGGCGGCGGCGGCCAGCAAGTCCGGATCTTTGACGGCAGCCGAATTAATGGCTACTTTAGTGGCCCCGGCCGTAAGCAAACTACGGATCTCCTCAAGGGTTCTAATCCCCCCGCCGACGGTCAACGGGATCGATAGGACCCGGGCTGTTCTCCGTACCACTTCCACCATGGTCTGCCTGCCCTCGACGGTGGCACTGATATCAAGAAAGACCAGTTCATCAGCGCCGGCCTGGTCATAATAGGCTGCCAACTCCACCGGATCCCCGGCATCCCGCAAATTTTGAAAATGAATGCCCTTGACCACCCTCCCCTTGTACACATCCAGACAGGGGATGATTCTTTTAACCTCCACCTTCATCAACTCCATTATCTACAAAATTGCCATGTCCCCTCATTCAAGCCGGTAATTACCTCTGGTGTGGTTCCTCGGACCGGAGCCAAATCGGATTACCTGCTTCCGCTGTCAGGAGCCTTGTCAGCAACTCCGGAGGCGGCTAGCGGATTTCGGTCAGGACTTCGGCCAGACTAAGCTTACCGTCATAGAGGGCCTTGCCAATGATGGCTCCGGAAACACCGATCTCCTCCAGTTCTTGTAGAGCTTTAAGGTGTGACAGGGAAGATACTCCCCCCGAAGCAATGATCTTCAGCCCTGTTTTTAAGGCCATGTTTTTGACCGCGGGGATATTGGGCCCGGCCAGCAACCCGTCCCGGCTGATATCGGTAAAGACCGCTGTGGTAATCCCCAGTTCCCGCATGGTCCGGCCAAAAGCTTCCGCTGATATTCCCGCCGTCGCTATCCAGCCCTCCACCGCCACCATGCCCTCCCTGGCATCAATACCAATGATTATTTTTTCCGGACCGAACTCTCCCAACAATTCCTCGACAAAGACCGGTGTCGATACGGCTTTGGTCCCAATAATAACCCGGGCGGCGCCCAGATCCAAGACCCTTTTCACCTCGTCCCGGGTGCGCAACCCACCGCCCACCTGAAAAGGGATCTGAACTGCCTTGGCGATCTGCTCAATACTCTTCAGATTCTGAGGCGAACCGGTAAAGGCGCCATCGAGATCAACCACATGTAACCAAGTGGCGCCTTCCTCCTCAAATTTTTTAGCCACTTCTTCCGGCTTGGCAGAATAAACGGTCTTCCGGTCCTTTTGCCCTTGGACCAGACGGACACAATGCCCCTCTTTCAGATCAATGGCAGGAAAAATAATCATTCTCATCGCTCCAATGTATTCTATCTTTAACCAGCAGGCTTTTTTTTGGCCTACTTTTACTCAAGGGCTTTTTTCGAACTCCAAACGCCTTGGATTCGCGGTTCAATCCTGACCGCAGCTTTAAAGGCCCGGCCAAAGGCCTTAAAGATTGCCTCAGTTATATGATGGGCATTTTCACCCCGGATCAAATCGATATGCAAATTCATGCCGGCAAAATTCGCCACCGCCTGGAAAAATTCTTTTCCGTTTTCGGTGGCAAAATTACCAATCCGTTCCCGCTGGAATGCCACGTTATAAACCAATAAGGGGCGGCCGGAAAGATCTAAAACCACCCGGACCAGGGCCTCATCCATGGGAATTGTCGCTTCACCGTAACGGGTAATCCCTTTTTTCTCCTTTAAGGCCATTTTGATGGCTTGCCCCAGGCAGATCCCCACATCTTCCACTGTATGGTGGTCATCAACCGCCACGTCCCCCCTGGCAATCACTTTCAGGTCACAGAGACTATGCACGGTAAAAAGGGTAAGCATATGGTCGAAAAAGGGAACTCCGGTATCAATCTGGTGCTGACCGCTCCCATCCAGCGTCAGTTCTAACCGGATATCGGTTTCCGCCGTTTTCCTCTGGACCACACCGGTTCTAACTTCCTCCATGGGCCTTCTCCTTTCTAATCCGGACTGAGTTGGCATGGGCCGTTAAGCCCTCCACCATTGCGAGCTTGATAATGGCATCGGCATCCCGTAAAATTCCTTCCCGGGTATAATAAAGCAGACTGGAGGTTTTCATAAAGGTATTTACGGTTACCGGTGAATAAAAACGGGCGGTTCCACCAGTCGGTAAAATGTGGTTGGGACCGGCATAGTAGTCCCCCACCGGTTCCGGGGTGTATGGTCCCAAAAAGATCGCCCCCGCGTTTTTAACCTTACTTAAGAGGTCAAAGGGTTTTTCCACCATCAATTCCAGGTGTTCCGGGGCAATGAGATTGACCACCCGGCAGGCTTCTTCCAGATCTGAAGTTAAGATCAGAACGCCTTGTTTTTCCAGAGCCTCTTCGATGATTCTCCGGCGGGAAAGGGTTTTTACTTGCTTGTCAATCTCCATTTCCACCCGGTCAAGCATGCCGGCATCGTCCGTCACCAGGATACTCCGGGCCAGTATATCATGTTCCGCCTGGGACAGCATATCCGCCGCCAGGTAAGCCGGATCGGCGCTCCGGTCGGCAACAATCATGATCTCACTGGGGCCCGCCAGCATATCAATATTGACCTCGCCATAAACCAGTTTTTTCGCCACCGTAACATAAATGTTCCCGGGCCCGGTGATCAGATCCACCTTTTTCACGGTCCCGGTGCCACAAGCCAGGGCAAAGATAGCCTGGGCGCCACCCATCTTATATATCTCCCCAATCCCCAGTTCGGCGGCGGCCACCAGCGTATACGGGTTAAGTTTTCCTTCCCGGTCGGGGGGGCTCACCATGACAATTTCTTTTACCCCGGCCACCCGGGCCGGGACGGCGTTCATCAGAACAGAGGAGGGGTAAGCCGCCGTCCCGCCGGGAACATAAATCCCCGCCCGCTCCACCGGTCTAAGGATTTGTCCTAAGATATTGCCTTGTTCATCCGTTTCCATCCATGAATTTCTCAACTGGCGGGCATGAAAAGCCCGAATCTTGTCTATCGCTCCCCGCAGGGCGTCAAGGTATTCCTCATCCACCAGCGCATAGGCTTGGTCGATCTCCTCCGGACTCACCTTGAAGTTTGCTGCGGTTATCACCGCCCCGTCAAATTGCCGGGTAAATTCAAACACAGCCTGGTCTCCGCGGGCTTTGACCTCCCGGCCAATCCCGGCTACGACCTCCGTAATTTCTTCCAAATCGGCCTTCTGCGCACGGACAAAGGCCGCCACGTCCTCTTGAGCCGTATTGATCCGCCTAATCGGCACGGTCTATCCCTCCCTTTGCGATCTGTTGCATTACTTGGACCAATGGTTCAATCCGGTCAAATTTGGTCCGGAAACTAACCGGGTTGGAGATCAAGCGGGTGGTAGAAGCCATAATCGTGGTCAGTTCGACCAGATTGTTTTCGCGTAAAGTTTTTCCGGTGGAGACCAGATCCACAATGAGATCGGCAACACCAATGATCGGCGCCAGTTCGATATTGCCGTGGAGCTTGATCACCTCCACCTGCATGCCCTGACTGCGGAAGAAGGCTTCGGCCACCCGGGGAAACTTGGTGGCGACCCGCCGGTAGTTCAGATCCTTGAGCCGTACGTCTTTAAGCGTCTCCGGAACGGCCACCACAAAACGGCATGCCCCAAAACCTAGATCCACCAGTTCAAAAACATCCTTTTGTTGCTCCACGATGACATCTTTGCCGACAATCCCTAAATCCGCAGCCCCCTGTTCCACATAGGTGGGAACATCCGTCGGCCTGCAGATTAAATATCTGATTCCATCCTCCGCATAGGTAAAGACCAGGTTGCGGCTATCTTCCGTCACCCCATCATTAGGCAAACCCGCCGCCGCCAGCAGAACCAGCGTGGGTTTGAGCAAATTCCCTTTACACAGGGCAATTGTTAATTCATTTTCCATCTTTATCCTCCAACCTTTTCTTGCCCTCCAGGCTATTCGATGAAAACAACCCGGCAGTTTCCCTTTGTCGCCGCCTTGGCAGCCAGTTCCTCCCTGGTACATTGCTCCACATCGGTTTCCACGATATAGCCTTGTTCCCTCAGTTCCCGGGCTTTTTCCACCATTAACTCCCAGTTGGTCCCGCCCACGAGCAAACGGACCGGTTCTTCGTCCGGCTCCTTCAAGACCAGCGCCAACCGGTCCATCCCGATGGCAAAACCCGTCGCCGGACAGGGGAACCCGTACTGTTGCAGCAGGTTATCGTAGCGGCCTCCGCCTAATAAGCCATACCCCAGTTCGGAAGAGTAACCTTCAAAGACAATTCCAGTATAGTAATCTAAGCCCCGTAAGACCCCCATATCGATCACAATATGCTCGTTTACGCCATATGCCTTAAGGTCTTCGTAGACTTTACCCAGCTCCGCCACGGCCTGCGCCGCCCGGCGGTTCTGTTCGACCGGACCAAGGCGGTCCAAAACTTCGATCCCGCCATGCAGCACCGGGAGCTTGGCAATGATTTCTTTCAAGTCATCCTCGATCTTCGCGTTATTTAAAACCCGACCCAATTCAACCAGGTCCTTATTCTCCACCAGCCGCCGTACAAGTCGCTTTTCTTCCTCCTCCAGTCCACTATCGTCCAACAGACTATTGAAGATCGCAATCTGGTTAAGGCTGATCTTAAAATTGTCCAACCCCATGGTGCGTAAAGTTTCTACTGCGATATTGATGACCTCCGCATCAGCCCGGGCGCCCGAAGCCCCCAACAGTTCGATCCCCATTTGCCAAAACTCCCGGTACTGGGCTTTTTGGGGTTGAACATGCCGGAACACATTGGCGATGTAACACAGGCGCTGGGGAAAGACGGCTTCCCGCAGATGAGTGGCGGCCCCCCGGGCAATGGCCACGGTCATTTCCGGACGCAAGGAGAGAATACGCCCTTCCCGGTCAATAAACAAATACAACTCTTCCCAGCTGTTTCTCCCGGTTCTAGCCTCAATTACTTCCAAATATTCAAAGGTAGGGGTGCTTACCTCTTCATAACCATAGCTCCGGAAGAGTTTTAACGCTTTCTCTTCCATCTTCCGCCGGGCTTTCACATCCTCCGGCAGAAAATCCCGCAGTCCTTTTGGTATTTCTTTATTTTTCATCCCGAATCTCCTTATAGGTTGTTCCCCTTTTTGCGTTCTTCGTCTTTATTCACCATTGACGCCAGGCTTTTTGCCCATCGCCGGCTAAAAAAAGAGAAGATCCTTTTCCCCAATTTTATTAGGCATGCTAAAACGGACGGTTTTTTCCGGATCCACCACTTGGCAGACTTGAAGATTGCCAACGGCACTCATTAAAGTTGCAATCTCTTCCATCGACAGCGAGGTGTTCTCCTTTAAAAGCCCGGCCATATCTTCGACGGCGGTCTTGACAGCTTCATCGAGAGTCGGGGCTGAAGCGATCGTGGCCGTCAGCGCAGAAGTTTTAACAATGGGATTGCTAATCTTCTTTCCTTTGATCACTTCCAATTTCACCCTTACCATTCCCGCTACTTCGACTCCGGAAACCCCGATTTCGCCATCGCCCATGGCCGCATGTAAATCCCCCAGGCCAAACAGCGCGCCTCTAACAAAGACCGGCAAGTAGAGGATGGCGTTTTCCCCAATCAGCTTTGTATCGAGATTTCCTCCGTGCGGACCCGGGGTGCCGCTATTAATCTCCCCCTCTTCCGGCGCCACCCCGATGACACCAATCATCGGGTTTAGCGGAAACGAGAGCTCAGGGGTGAAAATAACTCGACCATCCTTGATCTGAAGCACTTTCGCGTAAAGGCCATCCAGCAAATGGCCAAGGACACCAAAATCTTTTCCCGTTGCCACTACACCTTGGTCGGCAATCTCTATTTTCCTGATGGTAACCTTCAACACATCCCCCGGTTCCGCTTCATGAACAAAAACCGGGCCGGTAGCCGGATTAACCCTGTTCCAGTCGAGGGTTTCCAACTTATCGTCGTCGGTTTTTATTTGGTCGGCAAAACAATCCATCGTTTCAATTTCAACTTCATCCCCAGAATGAACAGAAAGAACCGGCTGGTTCTCTTTGGAAAAACTAAAAATATAGTTTTCCCTGGAAAGCCGGTAAATCATTTTCCTCTCCCCCTAAGTTTTGAATTGTGAATTAATTTATATTATACCTATTTTAGGAGGTTATTGGAATAATTAAATTGACATTTGCATTAAGAAGGGTTTAGTATTTTTTAGATAAATAGTAATAGCTGATCAGATAGACCAGGCTTTGGAGCGCGGCCACATAAGCGACGACCGTGGCCACCGCTGTCCGGCCCAAAAGGATCAGCGCCACAATCCCGGCCAACTCCGCAACCACCGTGAGCAAAAAGGTAAAACGGCTGCTTTTTTCGGCGATCATGATTAAGCGTTCCTCTTTTTGCTCAATCTCAAATTTCTTAAGGAGTTTCGGGTTTCTGGCAATCCGGAAAAATTGTAGCAGCTTGGCAAGGGCGACCGCCGTAATTCCTGTGCCTAAACCGCTAACAAAAGAATCACTCCCGCTCCGGCCGGCCAGGAACAAGATAATCCCGGCCAAGGCAACCAGCATGAACCAAATGACTCTTTTTCTTAAAACCTTCATTATCATTCCTCCTCATAGATAAAGATTTCTTCAATGGACTTCCCAAAATAACGGGCAATTCGAAAGGCCAAGATAATCGAAGGGTTATAACGCCCCTTTTCCAGCGAACTAATGGTCTGCCGGGAAACCTCCAAAGCCTCGGCTAGCTCTTCCTGGGTTATTCCCCGCTCCTTGCGGAGTTCTTCTAACTTGTTGCGCACAATCAAATCACCCCTTCAAATGTAAAGTATACTTTACATGAATAAGATAACACTTTTCGCTCCGAATGTAAAGTATACTTTCCATTTTTCGATAAAAAAAAACGCCGAAGTTTTCACCGCATTTGCACAGCGCTAAAAAAATACCGTTAATTAAGGTAAAAGCCCATTTAGGCATGGATATTTCTTCCGCCAATTCCATTAATACTGGAAAGAACAAGGAATTTCAGAGTTAATCACCAAGCTCGATTTCTAAAATCCCCTCTTCACTGGACAAAGAGATAACACTGTTTTTATCGATATATGAACTGAAGCCTATATTTTGGTCACTAACCAAGCTGCTTATAAGCACTGGAATGCTTCTTTCCACTGAGATCTTTTTAACTTCCTCCAGCGTGGAAGCCAAATTATAATCAGAAAAATGAAAAATAAATAAAATAAAATCCAAGCCAACCGTCGGTATCCTTTCAATAAAGCGTAAATCGGTACAAATGATTACTTTGAATCTTTTGGTATTCAATTCGAAAACAGTTTGCCCGTTTCCGGGATTTATTCCCGCCTCCACCTCCGGACGATCCGGAAACAATTTATACTGCTTGCCGCCCTCCGGTAATAATTCACAAGCATTATAAATTTTATCATCGACTTCGAGAAGGCTATTAACTAACAAGCGCTTGCCTTCCGGGATTTTAATCCTGTTTTTCGCCTCTTTACTTTTTTCCGCCCATTCCTTGGTATTGGCATTGGGTTCAAAGATCAGTGATCCTGTTAAGGCGTATTCAGGCAGAACCAGGAGTTCACCTCTACTCTTATTCACCAATCCCTGGATTACCTTAAGATTAAAGTCAAGATCACCCCTGATTATTTTGGGTTGCAATACCGATATTCTCATCCTGAACACCACCTTTAACAACAATTCTACACCATGCCAACTGTTTGTCGATAAAGCCAAGATTAGCTTGGGTCTTGACGGATTTGCGTCAAAAAGGTTATGATCCTTATTGTTATGGAAGGCTTTTTTCAACGTGTCTATCAAATTGTCGCCCAAATCCCTGCCGGTAAAGTGGCAACTTACGGCCAGATTGCCGCCTTAATCGGAGAGCCGCGCAGCGCCCGGATTGTCGGTTGGGCGCTCCATAGCGCTCCCCAAGAATTGAACCTGCCCTGCCACCGGGTGGTAAATAAGGCGGGGGCCATGGGCCCCGGTTATCTTTTTGGCCCAGGTCAGCAACGTTTGTTATTAGAAGCCGAAGGCGTCACCTTCACACCAAACGGACATATCAATATGGAAAAGCATCTGTGGGATCCCTTTGCTTAACAACTTGCGACTTGGTGCGGAAGAGTAAAGAGATATTAGATGATTGTAAAATAGGAAATTGTATTATACAAGGAATGCGCCAAAATACAACAAAACAATGATCCGGTCTTTATATATAACAATCCTAAGATAAACCCAGCGATCGCAGCAGATAGCGTTTGGACAAAGTTAAAGTGAAGCACCGCAAAGAAGAGGGTTGAGAGCAAGAGGGCAAGAATAACCCCGTATTTTTTTCGTAGGGAATTTAAGACCCAACCTCTTATGAAGATCTCTTCCACCACCGGAGCGAGTAGGCATATACGAATGAAACTTACCGTTGGATATTGCCGTAATTGTTCAATTGCTCGCTTATACTCATCGGCGCTCGCCATGAATAGTCGCTCAAAAAACGGATCGAGGAAATTATCCAATAAAAGAAAGAACAAAATTGAACAGCCAAAAGCCAATAAGATCCCAGATAATGAAATATTGCTAAAAATACCCAATTTTAATTGATATTTCGTTTTTAAAACCAGAATAAAAAGGATATTAAGGGCGATCAAAGTTAAAAGATGAAGCCAAGCGGATACTGCATTTTCGGTAGTTCCCCAGATCAACTGCTCTAAGGCAGCGGGAATTATCCCGCACACGATAAGATATGTAAAAATCCAAGTAATTGTCGTTCTAATGTTAATTGCCTCGTAACTCAACCCTTCACCCTCTATTTTTACCACATGAATCAACCTTACACAGCAAAAGAATATGAACTGCCCCTCAAAATGTTCATTGCTTACCATAGCCCAATTATTTATGGGTCTTCCCGGGAATCCAACCCCTCGGGAATTCAGCGGAAGCCGGCGTGAGCGACCACCTTAAATTCCGTGGCCAATTATTCTTAGCGAAGCAGCGGTTGAAAGCAGGTCGCGCGACAGTGAAGTCGCGCGACATTTTTTTACATTTCCCATTCAAAATCCTCCACTTCGGGAAAGGCGCAAAGAGCGTCTTTGAGCTCCTTGGTAATCTCCTCCAAAGCTTCGGCAGTTTTGGCTTCACAACGCGCCACAATTACCGGTTGGGTGTTGGAAGCGCGGACCAATCCCCAGCCGTCGGGGAAAAGCACCCGTACCCCGTCAATATCGATGATTTCATGGCTTTTTTGGAAGGTCTGCCGGATCCGGTCCACCACGGTAAATTTGGCATGATCGGGACACCCCACCCTGGTCTCGGCGGTTGCGTAATACTTGGGATCATCAGCCAGCAGTTGGTTTAGAGTTTGGTCCCCATGGGAGAGGAGGCGCAGTAACCGGCCGGCGGCATAAAAGGCATCGTCAAATCCATAGTATTCATCGGCAAAAAACATATGGCCGGACATCTCGCCGGTAAAGACCGCGCCCACCTCCCGCATCTTTGCTTTAATCAAGGAATGGCCGGTTTTATAAAAGATAGCCTTACCGCCCAGGCGCTTGATCTCTTCCACTAAAGCTTGCGAACACTTGACTTCGACAATACAGGTCGTGCCGGGATATTTGGGAAGGATCTCCCGCCAATACAGAATCATCAACCGGTCTCCCCAGATGATCTCGCCCTTGTCATCCACAACCCCCAACCGGTCGCCGTCCCCGTCAAAACCGATTCCAAGATCCGCCCCTTCCCGCAGAACGGTCTCCCGCAAAGCAACAAGGTTCACCGATTGCACCGGATCCGGCTGGTGGTGAGGAAAACTCCCGTCCGACGTGCTAAACAAGGCGATTACCTCACACCCCAGCGCGTTAAAGTATTGTTCGGCAAATAAGGAAGCGGTCCCGTTGCCGCAGTCCACAGCCACTTTTAACTTGCGGGGACCTAACTTGATCTTCTCCGTCAACATCTGTAGATAATCCGCATGCAGCTCGCATTCTTCTACTTGGCCCGCCCGGGGTGAAGGGCTTTCCGGCGGTATTTCTCCGTTCAGTTCCTCCATCAGATGATACAACCTTTGGATTTCTTCCCCGTGAAGAGTGGCCGGTCCAAGGGCTACTTTAAAACCGTTAAATTCCGGCGGGTTGTGGCTGGCGGTAATCATAATCGCCGCATTAATCTTTAAGCGTTCACGCGCGTAGTAAAGAAGGGGTGTGATCACTTCACCAAGATCGACCACCCGGCAACCGGCCGTCGTCAGTCCGGATACCAAATGATCCCGGATCCGTTTGGAGCTAAGGCGATTGTCCCGTCCTACCAAAACCTGCCGCTCGTTATGGGCTAAAAAGTAACGGCCGGCCGCTTGCCCGAATAAAAACACCACCTCAGGCGGCAAATCCTCCTCCGCCAGACCACGGATATCATAAGCCCGAAAGATCTCCGGATTAATCCTGACCAATTTGTCTCTCCTCTCTCTTCATAGCGTAGTGTAGGAAGAATGGTGTTACTCAAAATATAACCGTAGGGTAACTTCATCGGTGAGACCATGGGTGGTAATTACTTTTGCCGTCACTTTCTTTGCCCCCCGCGTAAAATTACGGGTATTAAGACGCACCTTATTATCTTTGAAAGGAAAAACCTCATCATCGATAGCAAAATAAGCTTCGGCAATCTCATCCTCAAAATTACTGGCTAGAACCAGTTCGACGGTGAAGCGGCCTTTCACGGTGGCAAAGTTTTTTAGATCCTTAATAGAAATGGTGCTCCGGTTGGACGAAAGGTAAATCCCGTTGGCGTAATTATTCAAGCCCCGCCGGATAATTTCGGTGTTGGCGGGAATTTCAGCAATAACCACAGCCCCATCCGCCGGGATAAGGAGCTTCGTTTCGTTTTGGACCGCCCGTTCCACCACGGTGTTGGTCACCGTATCGTACAAATCAACGGGATCCGTTCCCTTTACCCGATAAATTACTTCTTTCGCGGAAGAATAGGGATTATAAAGCAAATATGTGGGGTAGGCCTCCGCCGTTGTCAACTGGGTGGCCAAAAGATCGATTTTTAAAATACCCTCCTGGTTGGTGGGTTCAAATAAAGCGCCGAAGATTCCCGCATGGGCACCACTGTATATGGAGAAATCCGTTGTAGCCCAGCCATAGACGGTCGGATCCCCGCCAAACCAGGGCTCTTTACCGCCGCTTTGTTTCCGGATCCCTTCATAGGGGACAACCCTAATAATCTCTTTCAATTCTTCGTTGCTTCCCGTCAGCTTCGACAAGGATTGATTTTCTAGCTTCGTTTCCGGGGAGTAAAAATACCTGGCGTTACTACTGGCATGAAGCAACCACTTGCCAATATCCCGGGCATACCGTGGATCATATTGCACTAGAGGGGCCAGGGCGCCGGCCGCCACAAAAGTATTCATCGCGAAAGCATAGCCGCCTCCGTCGGTAATACTCCCAAAGAGGCCGTTCATCTCATAATCGCCCCATTTCCCCGCGAGCGAACCCCAACCCCCACGGGGAATCGAGTTCCCGTCAAAAACCCTGCTGATGGCTTTATCCAGATCAAAGGAGGTCCCATGAAACGCGTTGACCTTCGCCATCAGAGCCGGCGCATAATACATCAACACTTCATAAAGGGGACTGCCAAAAAACTGATCGATGTAATCCAGGAGGTTGATGGTGGCGCGCAGATATTTCTCCGCACCCGTTAATTCATAGCCAAAATACATCAAAACCGCAATCCCGACGGCCGCATCGGGTTCGGTCCAGACCCCATTCTTATAGGGCTGGTTGGTTAAGAAATTAAAACCGGTATAATTAAAATCAGGTTCCCCGTTATTGTACATTACTTCATAGGCCTTATACCAGCTTTCAATGGTTTTCACCACATTCTCCCGGAGCTGGGTTTCTTCCGGATATTGCCGCGAAATATGGGTGAACAAAATCGCCGGATAGAGCAGATACCACATGGAAGCGTCAACCGAACTCCGCCCCGGATTATTCAGAAAAATACCTTCTACCGGATTAAAATAGGCATTTAGCATACGAACGTAATTAATGCCATTCTGATTCGCTTTATCAATCCCCACCAGCGTGGCACTGAAAACCGCCGCCGCCGTGGTCACCGCTTCCTCTTCCCCGTCCCGACCGGTACGCCGGTCTCCGACATAAGCCGGAATGCCGAAAGTTTGATTGGTCTGATCTTCCCAGATCAGCGGAAGGATCCTGTTTGGGGACGCCACCCCGAAGATAAGCGCATCGTATTCCCGGGCCAGCGAAGCATAGTCCAGATATTTGTAATTCTCGGGCATAGACTGGGCGTAACTACTGGTCCGTGCAATTCTCTTATAAAACACATTGACGCAATCCTTCCGCTTAATTTTGACCAGACAAGAAGTGGCCATTATTAATATAATGGCCACAAAAAAGCCGCAAATAATTCTTTTTTTCATGGTCCCTATTTTTTCTGGTTAAACATTCTTACGGAAGTGATTTCTACGGTCGCATCGGGACTTCCTGCCGCATATAACCAGAAAACTCCTTCGACCTTTTCCCCGTACATATCAATGAAGATCTGCCCTAATTTGGCCCTTAAATCCACACCGGCGTAGTTATTCCATTTGAAGTTGTTATCCTCAATTAAATAGAAACCCCAGGCATGGTCCTCCATTTGGAGATTGGACGGAACAAACTTTGCGCCCCATTTGAAACCATCATGATTCTCCCTGACTTGGACCAAAAGCATCGGATGCTTGGTGAGATCCAGGGTCACCTTTTCCGACTGCACGCCGCCCCAACCGTCGGCCGCCGCTTTGATGATCGCAACTTGATCACCTTTGGTCACACTTCCTTCACCACCACCGGGGGTGACCATCGGTTGCCACGTTGCAATGTCGTTGTAATCTTTCACCCAGAAATAAACATCACCTTTCTTGACATCACAACCGACGGCCAAGATCAGCACACCTAAAAGCCCTAGCGTAAAGAGTACCTTTTTCCACATTATATCTCCCTCCAATTTTTTGTTATCCTTTAATTCCCGTCATTTTTATCCCTTCCACAAAATACCTTTGTGCAAACAGGAGTAGAAAAACAACGGGAAGTAAAGCCACAAAGGATGCGGCCATCAAGGGCCCCCATAACGTCTCGCCCGTCATATTGCTAAACGAAGCCAAGCCAAGCTGGATTGTATATTTCGCCGGATCATTAATATAGATCAGTTGCCCCAAGAGATCGTTCCACGTTCCTAAAAAGGCCCACAAACCGATGGTGAGCAACGCCGGTTTGGTTAATGGAAGGATCAATTTATAAAAGATCTGGAAATAATTGGCCCCATCCATCACCATCGACTCCTCCA
>JAAYHY010000139.1 GCA_012735135.1 Bacillota bacterium
CTAATGCCCTTTAGTATGACCGGTTTTGGTCGCTTTAAGTCGGAAAATAACCTCAACTACCTGATTACCGTCGAAATCCGTAGCGTTAATCATCGATTTTTGGATCTTTCCGTTCGTTTACCCAAAAATTATTCCTGGTTGGAAGAGGGGATCGTCAAACTGGTCAGACCGCTTCTTCAGCGGGGAAAGATCGACCTTTATGTGGCCATCGAGGAACGTCCGGACAACTATAACTGCAAGCTGGAAATTGACCGTAGTTTACTTGCCGAATATTTACGGGAGTCCGAACTAATCCGGAAGGAATTCCGGATTCCCGGTAAAATCCGGATGGAACAACTACTTTTAATCCCCGATCTCTTTGTGAAAAAAGCGGAGGTTAATGAGGAAGCTTTGGAAAAGGCGGTTGGACAGGCTGTCCAAGGCGCTGTTCAGCAGCTTTTGGCGATGAGGAAACGGGAAGGGGAAACCATCGCGGCTGATTTGAAGGAACGGATTTACCGCTTGCAGCAGACCATCGATGAAATTGCGGCTTTAGCCTCCGAATTGCCCAAGCTCTACCGGGAAAAATTAACCCAAGCGGTCAATGATCTATTGGCTGAAGTGGAGATTGATGAACACCGGTTAGCGATGGAGGTCCTTTTTTATGTGGAACGTTCTTCAATTACCGAAGAGATCACCCGCTTCAAAAGCCATCTGGAGCAGTTTTTATCAACTTTATCCACCCCCGGGCCCATTGGGAAAAAATTAGACTTTATTGCCCAGGAGTTACACCGGGAAATCAACACGATTGCGGCAAAAACCAGCGAATATTCCATCTCCCGTTATATCGTGGAGGTTAA
This sequence comes from Bacillota bacterium, assembly GCA_012735135.1. GTDB lineage: Bacteria > Bacillota > UBA4882 > UBA10575 > UBA10575 > Capillibacterium. Next base: position 840 of record JAAYHY010000139.1, read on the forward strand.
AAGTGAAATTGAGAATATTAGGGAACAAGTTCAGAATATTGAATAGGAGGTGAAAAAATGCCGCTGCCAAAATTGACCCTGGAAGAGAAAAAGCAAGCATTAAAAAAGGCACAGCAAGTGAGGAGCCAACGGGCAAAAATACGTCAGGATTTAAAAGCCGGACGTACCGGTATTCGTGAGATTCTGGAACAGATGGACAATGATGTGGTTGCGAAAATGCGGGTTGCCTATCTGTTGGAATCGCTGCCGCGGATTGGAAAGGTCCGTACCCGGAAGATCATGAATGAAATTGGAATCGATGAAACCAGAAGAGTCCAAGGCTTGGGTTCCCGGCAGAAACAGGCTTTAATTGAGCGTTTTGACAACCAGTAAAAAGGGGGATTCCACTCCGAATGGATATCAAACTAATTAACATCGGTTTTGGGAATATGGTTGCGGCCAACCGGATTGTAGCGATTGTCAGTCCCGAGTCCGCCCCAATTAAACGGATTATTCAGGAAAGCCGTGATCGTGGAACCCTAATTGATGCTACATATGGGAGAAGGACCAGAGCAGTCATTATTGTTGACAGTCTTCATGTGATTCTTTCTGCAGTACAACCTGAAACAGTCGCCCACCGCTTAAATACGAAAGAAGCAGTAAATACTGATCCGGAGGAATAACGCTTCATGGATGGATTGCTTTATGTGCTTTCGGGTCCGTCCGGAGTGGGAAAAAACACGATTTTATCGGAAGTGCTGGCCAAGAGGAAAGATTTGACCTATTCTATTTCCGCTACGACCCGTCCACCCCGGGGACAAGAAATAGACGTGGTGAATTATTACTTTTTATCGAAAGAACAATTTTTAGCAGAGATCGAAAACGACGGTTTTCTGGAATGGGCGGAAATCTACGGTTATTACTACGGCACCCCCAAACAGATGGTTCTCGACCGTCTGCAGAAGGGGGAGCACGTGATTCTGGATGTGGACATCCAGGGTGCCGCACAGATTAAAAAGAATTATCCCAATGCCATTTTGATCTTTCTTTATCCACCTTCCATTGAGGAGCTAAAGCGGAGGTTGCTTGAGAGGAAGACCGATGATCAAGCATCGATTGAGAAACGATTAGCCTATATTGACCAGGAATTAGCTGCTGTCTCCCGCTATGACTATGTGGTCGTCAATGACCGGTTGGATGAAGCTTGTCAGCGGGTGGAGTCGATAATCAACGCGGAAGAAGTTAGAGTAACGCGCGGGTACTGGAAAAGATTGCTTTGCCCTTGACAAAGGATGAGAAAAGTGTTTATTCTAATTATACTACTGTGATTAGGGAGGCGTCATTTCCACAATGAATACACCTTCTCTCGAAGATTTATTAGCAAAGGTTGATAGCAGGTATTCGCTTGTGGTGACCGCGGCCAAACGTGCCCGCCAAATTATAAATGAAAGCGACCCCAATGCAGACGGGGCCATTGGCGCTGTCTCGACCGCTTTAGATGAGATTTTGAAAGGGAAAGTCTTTCCTGAACAGCAATCCAATAGTAATCCATAAAGGGTAACTTCAAACCCCGGCGCGTCAGACGCCGGGTATTTTGTTATTTGTCCCTTTTTTATCTTATAAAACTTGGAGGATGCAGATGAAGACCCGTCGTTTTATCCAAGTCATCGTTAACTTGGCCGAGTTACCCGAGGATCGCTTGTTTGACTACGGTATCCCGGACGACTGGCCTTTTGTCCCGGCTCCGGGCAGCCGGGTGCTGGTGCCCTTTGCCGGGCGCCGGGCGGAAGCCATCGTATGGGACCACCGGCCCCCAACCTACCAAGAGGAGATCAAGGATGTCTTGATGGTGTTGGATGACACGCCTTTATTGAATCCTGCGCAGATGGATTTAATTGAATGGTTGGCGCGGCGTTTTTTCTGCCGGCGGCAAGACCTTTTCCGTTTATTTTTCCCCCCCGGGGTCAGCGCGAAAACGGAGAAATGTTGGCGGCTGGTGGGTGAACCGGCGGAGGTGGAGGCCTTTATTAACCAGTTGCTCCTGCCGGAGGAGTTGCGCCGGAAACTACGACAGCTTTGCCGGAAAGTGACGGCTGAATATACACCGCTCCCCCCAATGGAACCGGAACTGAAAGCTTCTTTCTTGACCTTGGTTAACGGCGGGTTGATTAAAATAAGTTGGCGTCCACAAAAACCGGCGGTCGGTTTCAAAACCGTCCAAGCTTACGTTTTAAACCGGAAGACCCGGCCGGAGGAGGCCGGGGGCTTGTCTCCGAAACAGCAGAAAGTATGGGCTTTTTTGGCTAACCGGCCGGGGCCGGTGGCCACCCGGGAGATTTTGGCCGCCACCGGGGTGACGGCTAGTGTTTTGGCGACCCTAAGCCGGCGAGTGTTGATCACCAAAACCACGCTCGTCCTGGACCGCAATCCCTTTTACCAGCCGGCGGTTCCCCGGCCGGTTCCGGTCTTAAACGCCGAACAGGAGAAGGCTTTTGCCCAAATCAGGGAAGCCCTCCGGCGAAAGCAGGCCGGTTATTTTCTCCTCCATGGCGTGACCGGAAGCGGCAAAACCGAAGTCTATTTGCAGGCGATCGCTGAAGCCCTCCGGCACGGAAAAGAAACCATCCTTCTTGTTCCGGAGATTTCGCTCACTCCACAGACGGTGGAACGGGTCAGGTCCAGATTTGGCGAGGCGGTGGCGGTCCTACACAGTAGTTTATCCGACGGGGAACGCTTTGACCAATGGTGGAAGATAAAAAACGGGGAGGTCAAAGTGGTGGTCGGCGCCCGTTCGGCCATTTTTGCGCCTTTGCCCAACCTGGGTTTGGTGATCATCGATGAAGAACACGAGTTCACCTATAAACAGGAAGAGGTTCCCCGTTACCAGGCGAAAGAAGTGGCCAAAGAGATCTGCCGGCGGGTGGGCGGGGTCCTGGTGCTGGGAAGCGCCACCCCTTCTTTGGAGAGTATGTATGGGGTGGAACAGGGGGAACTGGTCAAGCTAACCCTTAGTCAACGGATTGAAGGCCGGGCGATGCCCGAGATTCGTTTAGTCGATTTAAGGCAGGAGTTTAAAGCCAAGCGTTTTAATGTCCTGACCCCGGTCTTAAAGGAAGAGATTGCAGCCCGGCTTGACCGCCGGGAGCAGGTGATCATTCTTTTAAACCGGAGAGGGTTTGCCACTTTTATCCTTTGTCGTGAATGCGGCCATGTCCTAAAATGTCCTTCTTGTGATGTGACTTTGACTTATCACCGGCAACCGGAGGTGCTCTGTTGTCATTATTGTAACTACCAAACCCTCCCGCCCAACCTGTGTCCCCACTGTCAAAGCCCATATTTACGGTATTTCGGCCACGGGACCCAACGGTTGGAGGAAGAAATAACCGCCGCCTTTCCCCAAGCCCGGGTCGCCCGGATGGATCTGGATACAACCGGCCGGAAAGGCAGCCATGAACGGATCTACCGGCAACTGGTCCGCCAGGAGATTGATATTTTGTTAGGAACGCAAATGGTGGCCAAAGGATTGGACCTCCCCAATGTTACCCTGGTGGGGATCATCGCCGCCGATTCCGGGCTGAACCTTCCCGATTTTCGGGCGGCGGAACGGACTTACCAGATCCTGACCCAAGCCGCCGGCCGGGCTGGACGGGGGGATAAAGCCGGGCTGGTGGTGATCCAGACCTACAATCCGGAGCATTACAGTATAAAGGCGGTGGCCGCCGGGGAAGAGGACCGTTTTTACCGGCAGGAACTGCTTTTCCGGGAAGCAGCGGTTTATCCGCCCTTTACCCATCTGATCCGGCTGGTCTTCTCCGGCCCGGAGCAGCAAGGGGTGATGGCGGTGGCACAACGGTTGACCGCCCTTTTGCAAAAGGCCGTTCATAAGCTGGCTTTACCTTCCACGATGGTGGAAGTAATCGGACCCCAACCGGCGATTATAGAAAAGATCAAAAATCAGTACCGTTGGCATACATTGATCAAAACCAAGGAACTGGCTGTCGCCCAACGCTTATTGCCCGGATTGATGCAAGCTTATTACCGGAGCCGTCCCAAAGAGGTGCGGGTGATCATCGACGAAAATCCTTATTCCGTGTTATAATAAGGCTTGTAGTTACGTATTTTGTACGGAAGGGAGGGCTGTTTATAATGATTTTACCGATTGTGACTCATCCGAATCCGGTTTTGCGCCAAAAAGCCCAACCGATTAAGCGAATAACAAAACGGATCAAAAAATTAGCCGAAAATATGCTGGAAACAATGTATGCCGCCGAGGGGGTAGGTCTGGCCGGACCCCAGGTGGGCGTCGGGGAAAGAATTATCGTCATCGATATTGGGAATGGACCGCTGGTTTTAATTAACCCCCAAATTCTTGCGAAATCCGGTCAAGACCGGGATGTGGAAGGGTGTTTGAGTATTCCCGGTCAGAGCGCTTATGTGACCAGAGCGGCCAAGGTGAAAGTGACCGGCGTGGATTTGGATGGCCGCCAGGTGGAGCTGGAAGGGGAAGGTTATTTAGCCCGGGCTTTCCAACACGAAATCGACCATTTAGATGGGGTCTTATTCATTGACTACTTGGATAAAAGCCCTCGTTCTTCATCCGACTCGGATTAAATACTTGGTGTATTGTCGGTTGTCGGTGTGTACAACCAATTGAAGCGTCTTCGGGGCTTATCGCTCACCCGGCTTTATTTAATCTACTCTCTGCTGGCATGGGCGACGTGGTCACCAGCGTGAGCGAGCATTTCTAGGGAGGCAGGAGGAGAAGGAAGATGAGATTGGTTTTTATGGGAACGCCGGATTTTGCCGCCGTCTCCCTCCAGCGTTTGTTAGAAGCCGGTCACCAGGTCTTAGGGGTGGTGACCCAACCGGATCGCCCCCGCGGGCGGGGAATGAAATTATCCCCTTCGCCCGTGAAAGAGGTAGCCGTCGCTAATGGCCTTCCTGTATTCCAACCGGATCACCTGCCGGACCAGGACCTGATGGCCTTTTTAGAAAAGACCCGTCCGGAGCTGATCGTTGTGGTGGCTTATGGGTTAAAGATTCCGCCGGTTCTTTTGAACTTTCCGCCCTACGGCTGTGTGAATGTTCATGCTTCCTTGCTGCCTAAATACCGGGGGGCCTCCCCGATCCAGGCGGTTCTTTTAAACGGGGAGCAAGAGACGGGGATCACCACGATGCGGATGGACGAGGGTTGGGATACGGGTGATCTTTTGCTGACCCGGCGGGTGCCGATTCGTCCCGATGACACCTTCGGCACACTCCATGATCGTTTGGCGGTCGTGGGGGCCGAGGTTTTACTGGAAACCCTGGACGGTTTGGCGGGCGGAACAATCAAACCCCAACCCCAGAACCACCAGGAGGCGACCTATGTTCGCAAGTTGACCGAGGATGATCTCTGTTTAAATTGGGAAGAACCAAGCCTTTCTTTATATAACCGGATCCGCGCCTTAGATCCCTTTCCCGGGGCCCGTACTTGTTTAAACGGGGAACCTTTTAAAGTCTGGGCGGCTCGGACGGTTAAGGGGTGGTTTGGCCTCGAAGCAGCGAAGCCGGGAACCATTGGGGTGTTCACCAAGGAGGAGGGAGGAGGACTGCCGGTGCGGACCGGTGATGGCGTGCTCCTGCTGACGGAGGTCCAGAGCCCCGGGAAAAAACGGCTTCCGGTTAAACAGTTTTTGGCGGGTAATCCGTTGCCGCCCGGGCTAATTTTAGGTTAACAGGGAAACTTTTCAACCGGACAAGACGTTTTCCCTTTTAGAAATGGGGCTTTCCGGGGAAACTAAGCAACGCCCGGTTCTGTTCGTTTGTGGGTGGAGGCTTGGGTGGTCCGGAAGACCAATTCAACGACGAAGGAGGCTTGATGTAATGTTTTTCCCCTTTTATTACGATCCCACTTATATCCTGCTGTTACCGGCGATTATTCTTGCGATTTATGCGCAAACGAAAGTGCAGTCCACCTTTCAACGGTTTCTACGGGTACGGGCGAGTTCCGGGATGACCGGCGCCCAGGTGGCGCGGGCTTTATTGGATAAAAATAATCTTTCCGATGTGACGGTGGAGATTGTCCCGGGGCATTTGACGGACCATTATGAACCACGCACGAAAAAATTACGGCTTTCGCCCGAAGTTTACCACGGGACCTCCCTGGCAGCGTTGGGAGTGGCTGCCCATGAGACGGGTCATGCGGCGCAACACGCCCAGGAATACATCCCTCTCAATTTGCGGAATGCGATTTTTCCGGTAGCCAGGTTTGGTTCGAATTTGGCCTTTCCTTTGTTTTTCATCGGTTTACTGTTCGGACGGGGTGGGACATTTTTGATGGATGTAGGTA
>JAAYHY010000140.1 GCA_012735135.1 Bacillota bacterium
GGAACAAACGAACCGGTTAAATGCCCAGCTAACGCGGATGATAGATTCATAAATTAGTACTAATGTTTTTATTTTAAAGGAATTGTCTAATATATATCGAATAAATATGTTTGGAAAGTGAATGAAGTATTCACTTCCTAAAAATAAGATGGAGGTGGACTATTTTGAATTCTCTTTTAGTAATGGTTGTCACATTCGTCTTATACATCTTGGCGTACAACCTCTACGGCAAGCGACTGGGCTCCAAGATATTCGAACTGGCAACCAAAAACATAACACCGGCCGAGAAACTCAATGACGGCGTGGATTACGTTCCTACCAACAAGTTCATCCTCACCGGCCACCATTTTACATCAATTGCGGGTACAGGCCCCATCGTCGGTCCGGTGCTTGGCGTCATTTGGGGATGGGTACCGGCCCTCTTATGGGTGATCTTCGGATCAATTTTTGCCGGCGCCGTCCACGATTTGGGAGCTTTAGTCCTCTCAATGCGGCATGAAGGCAGATCCATCGGTGATATCACCGGGTCATTAATCAATCCACGCACCAGGACGCTCTTCTTCCTGATCATCTTCTTCTGTCTCTTGATCGTCATCGCGATCTTCGCCATCCTGATGACAAACCTGTTTGTCCAGTATCCCCAGTGTGTCTTCCCGATCTGGACTGAAATTTTAATCGCAATGGGGTTGTCATGGTATCTCTACCAAAAGAAGGGCAGTCTCCTTTTAGGCTCCATAGTGGCAATCGCCCTGATGTATTTCACCATCTGGCTCGGTCTCTATCTTCCGCTTAGTCTTACCCAACAGACCTGGCTCGTCATAATCATGATTTATGTCTTCTTCGCTTCCACCATGCCGGTGCAGCGTCTGCTCCAACCGCGTGACTACATTAACGCTCTGGAGCTGGGGGTGGCAATGGTGCTTTTGGTTGTGGGGATCATCGTCCGGCCCCAGCCTATCGTCGCTCCGGCAGTGATCCCGTCTCCGGCCGGCGCGCCGCCAATCTTCCCGTTTTTGTTTATAACCATCGCCTGCGGCGCCATCTCCGGCTTCCACAGCTTGGTATCGAGCGGCACCAGCTCCAAGCAGCTTGACAAGGAACCGTCGGCGCTGGCGGTTGGGTACGGCGCCATGCTGCTTGAGGCCGCCTTGGCCACCTTGGTAATCTTGGCGGTCACCACCGGGGATTCCAGGGCAGAATGGTTAAAAACCTATGCTGACTACGCGCAAGTGCCCACCCTTCCCACTTTTGCGGAGGGAGGCGCCCGGATCGTTGGCGCGCTCGGGATCCCCAAAGCGTTAGCCTTGAACATCCTGGCGGTCTTTATGGTCAGCTTCGCCAGCACCACTATTGACACCGCCACCCGGCTACAACGCTACGTAATCGCTGAGTTCGGTGATAGCATTAAGCAGAAGTGGCTTGCCAACAAATATATCGCGGCCGGGATCGCGGTCGTCAGCGCTTACTTGATGGCCTTCCGGGGAAGCGCCAATGTGATCTGGCCCCTCTTTGGCGCCACCAACCAGATGCTGGCCGGCCTGGCTTTACTCGCCGTGACCGTATATCTTGTGAAGAAAAATAAACCCATTCTCTACACCATGATTCCTATGAGCTTCATGATCGTCATGACAACCTGGGGAATGGTCGCCAACTTCTTTAGTTACCTGTCATCGGGGAACATGCTTTTGACGGTGATCAACGGGCTGATCATTCTCCTGGAACTCTGGATGATTGCGGAAGCCGTAATTGTACTCAGCAAAGCGAAACAGTCCCCCCTTGATCTGCCGGCGTGATCGGCGTGAAGAGATTAATCCGGTCCCGGACGATCATTGACGATCTTCCCCCGGCAACCTTCTCTTAGGTCAAGGGGTATCCCGTTTGGTACGATTAATCGCAAAAGAGGCTGACCAAAAGGTCAGCCTCTTTTAATTTTACACTTAATACTATCGTTTCTGCCACTAAAATACCTTATGATCGCTCATTAGGAGGCAATTATTTACAGATGGCCGTCACCATATAGCAGCTTGAATCCGGCCAGTATCCATTCCCTTTCTTACGTCGGGAAGATCTTGCCCGGGTTCATAATCCCATTGGGGTCGAAAACCTGCTTTAAGGCTTTCATAATTCTAAGCTCCTCAGGAGAGCAAACCAGGTCAAGATATTTATTTCTTTTGGATCCTATACCGTGTTCTCCGCTGATTGTGCCGCCCAGCTTTTTGGCGATCATATAGACCTCCCGTAATGCTTTGTCTTCCGTCTCATACCACTCTTCCATGGTGCTTTCCGGGTTTTTCACCAAGGTAAGGTGAAGATTGCCATCACCGGCATGGCCGTAGACGGGGATTTTGATCCCGTATTTTTGGGAGATCTCCTCTATATACGGCATCAGATTAGGAATCTCCGCAATCGGTAAGACCACATCCTCCAGACTTTGGTGCGGACTATAAACCTTAAAAGCCTCGGCGATGTTCCGGCGGACACTCCAAACCCGTTCCTGGGTCGTATAATTGTCGGCAACATAAACTTCTAATGCCCCATGCCGATAACATAACTCCCCAATGATCTCCGCATCTTCCTCCACTTGCTGTTCATGGTTGCCGTCCACTTCGATCAGGAGCATGGCGCCGGCCTCTTGGTATGGTAATTGCTCATTCAAATAGGCACAGGAAGTTTGAACGGAAAGTTTATCCATAAATTCAATGGAGGTCGGAACCACCCGCCCTTTGGTCATAATTTCTGGCACCAAATCAATGGCGGTCTGGACATCCTTAAACAAAACCAGCAGGTCTACTTTTTGCTTCGGCAGAGGCAGCAATTTGATGATCGCCTTGGTAATAATCCCGAGCGTGCCTTCGGAACCAATAAACAACTGTTTTAAATCATAACCGGTTACATCCTTGACCCGTTTGCCGCCCAACTCCAAAATTTCTCCGGTGGGGAGCACCACCTCCAAACCCATGATATAGCGTCCGGTCACACCGTATTTAACCGCCCGGCCACCACCGGCGTTTTCCGCGATATTGCCCCCAATGTAACAGGATTCAAGACTCATCGGATACCCGGCAAAGAAAAGGCCGTCTTTGGCGATGAGTTCATTGACTTCATTGGTGACCACCCCCGGCTCCAGAACGACCATCATGTTCTTATAATCAATCTCAAGAATCCGGTTCATTTTTTCCACCGAAAGAACAATTCCGCCATATTGGGGGATCGCCCCTCCGGATAGACCGCTGCCGGCTCCACGGGGCGTCACCGGCACCAGTCTTTTATTGGCCAGTTTCATAATTTCCGCAATCTGACTGGTATTTACCGGCGTTACTACCACTTCCGGCATCCTCCCATATTGGGCGCTGGGGGTTTCATCATGGGAATAAGCTTCCATTCTTTCCGGGTCAAGAATAACATTCTTCTCCCCAACAATCGCAATTAGTTCCGTAATGACATCGGTCGTGACCGGATTATACTTCATTTTGCTTTGCCCCCTTTTAGCCGGCTAATGAAGGCCGGCAGCACGGTAAAAAGATCACCGACAATGCCAAAATCCGCTACTTTAAAGATGGGGGCCTCCGGATCACTGTTTACAGCCACAATAACCTCCGCCGTTTTCATCCCAGCCAAATGTTGGATCGCCCCCGAGATTCCCGCCGCCAGGTATAACTTGGGGGTGACTGTTTTTCCGCTTAAGCCCACCTGATGGGGATAGGAGATCCACCCCCGATCAACGGCTTCGCGGGAAGCTCCGACCACACCCCCCAACAACATCGCCAGTTCCCGCAGTAAGGAGAAATTCTCCCCTTTTTTCAGGCCTTTTCCGCCGGCGATTACAACATCGGTATCTTGAATCCCGGCTCCCGTCTCCTCTATTTGGCGCATCCCGACTTTCTTCACGCGGCCGTCAATCCAGTTGGGATTAAATTTAACGATGTGGATTAAACCGCTCCTGCTTTCATCCCGGGGCAGTGGTTTGGTAGATTTAGGACGGACCGTAGCCATCTGCGGACGGTGATGCGGGGTTTTGATCGTTGCTAAAATATTACCGCCAATTGCCGGTCTGGTTTGCAGCAGATTACCCGTCTCCTCCTCAATATCCAATTCCGTGCAATCGGCGGTAAGGCCTGCTGGTAACCTAACCGCCACATGGGGCATTAAGGTCCGGCCGGTGGTGGTGGCGGCGGCAATAATAATCTCCGGCCGATACGTTTTGATCAGTGCAATCAAAACATTACTATAATTTTCCACGAGAAAACCAGCCAGCTCCGGGTGGGTAACCAGGTAAATTTCATCTACTCCCCGCCAAAATAACTCCTGCAGATCATTACGATCAACCTGGTCGCCGATGACCACAGAGGCCAACCGCGTACCAAGTTTGTCGGCCAACATCCGCCCGCGCGCCGGGAGTTCGTACGAGACCGGTTTTAACCTGCGGCCACTGGTTTCAGCGATCGTCCAAACTTTTGCCGAACTCATACCTTCCCCTCCTTGGCGATTAGTTTTTTCTCGGACAAGAATTTTTCCAGCGAGTCCAATGCTTCGACCAGTGTTTCCTCATCAGTTACCCGGCAGATTTTACCTTGCCGTAGTACCTTGGGATGCTCAATCTTTACCACCCGGGTCGGTGAACCCTTGAGACCCAATTTACCTATATCCAAGTCCAAACTTTTACCTGTCCAAAACTGTAATTCTTGCTTTTTCGCCCGTTGTTTCCCCCGCAAGGTGGGTAGCCGGGGAAAACTAATCTCTTTAACCACCGTTAATAAGGCAGGTAGCGGCAGTTCCAGAACCTCATAACCTTCTTCGATTAAGCGTTCCACCGTAATTTTATTGTTGTCTATATTAACAATGCCGCTTGTATAGGTGGAAAGCGGCAGGTTAAGCAGGGCAGCCACCCCGGGGCCAACTTGTCCGGTATCGCCGTCGGTCGCCCGTTCTCCGGCCAACACCAGATCATAGCCACCAACCGCTTTTACCGCCTGGGCCAAAACATAAGCAGTGGCAACCGTATCGGAACCCGCAAATTCTTTCCCGGAGATTAGCACACCTTCATCGCAACCCATGGCCAGAGCTTCCCGGAGGGCTTTTTCCGCCTTAGGCGGGCCCATGGTAATTGCAATAACCTGTCCACCGTATTCTTCTTTAAGCTTAATCCCAGTCTCGATCGCGTAAAGATCAAGGGGATTGATGATACTCTCAACTCCTTCTCTGACCATGGTTCCGCTATGCTCATCCATTTTGACCTCACTGGTCTCGGGAACTTGTTTAATCATGACGATAATCTTCACCGATATTCCCCTCCTTACTGGTTAAAGGGTTCAGCGTGGCGATCCCTGGGGTAGGCGACTCCTTAGATTTTTAGTTCTTTTGTCAACATCATGCTTATGCGGGGGAAATCCTGCCCAGTTACCAGGAGTGACATAAGCTTCACCAATGGTCAACTTTTTCGCGTTGGTCTTCCCATCAATAATGAAGGTTGTATCCCGTTCCCATGGTTTGACGCCAAGCCGTACCATCCGGACCTCATTCTCTGTAATATATTGCGGCGCACTGTCTTCGGTAACCGGAGTGGCGCAAACGGCAATTTTTACATGGAATAAGCCGGTGATCCTAACTGTCCGGTGGCGCGGCACGTATACCGCTTCCGCTTTACCCTCAAATACACTGCGCCGTTTTCCAACCCGTTGAAAAGAAAAGTCCCCGCCGGTAAAATCGGCGGTTCCTGCCAGCAGAATGAAGGCAACTTCCCGGTCACCGGTTTCATAAGTTACCCCTTGTCCCGTCTTCAATTCGATGATGCCGAATTCCAGATCCTTCTTTGGTGGTTCCAACATGGCCGAGTTCTCCTTCGACACCAATCCCGACCTCTTGGCATAAGGAAACGATCCTTTTGGTTTCCGCAATGTTTTCAGCCAAGGGAAGCGTCGAACCATCATACATGACTCCCGTTACTCCTAAACGGAGAGCACGCAAAATCTCTTTATCCTTAACACCATGATCCAAATGAAAGGCCGCTTTACCTTTCATCCGGTTAATGGCTTGAAGAATTATGGGCGCCAGATAGGTTGCTTCAGCGTTATCAAACAAACGGCTATAAACCTGGAAAATAACGACACTGTTTGTTTCTTCCGCCGCCCGTGCTACCCCCATCACCGTTTCCATGTTATAAACATTGAATGACGGAATCGCACAACCTTTTTCTTCCGCGATCGCTAAAACCGTTTCCAAATCGACAATGGACATCTTTACTTCTCTCCCCTCCTTCTTTGACAATACCTTTGCTGCTGACCGCCTCCCCCGACCTGGCCGTTTCCTTACTTCGTTGTGCTGGCCGGAGCCGGAGCGGGCGGATACTGGGCAGATCCCTGAGATCCGGAGCTTAGGGCCCTGTTTGAAATTTTCATCTTATGCATTGATTTTATAAAAATTTTCTTCATATGTCAAGATATGCTGTCAGCTTTTTACCAATGGGGTTATTTTACAAAAAAAAATTGTTGTGCTATACTTAGCGTAAGATACTAAACGGTTAGGAGGGGAAACGAAAAAATGAAAACCGATTCTGCGTTAGTCATGAAAATAAAATCGTTTATGCCTTCATTAAGCAATACCGAAAAAAAAATTGCCGAATATATCCTCTCCCACCTGCGTGATGTCATTAACCTATCCATTACGGATCTGGCCGAGCGGAGTAAAGTTAGCGACGCCTCCATCGTCCGTTTTTGCAAGCGTTTAGGAATGCAAGGCTATCAGGAACTTAAAGTAATGATCGCGCAAGATATCGTTTCACCCATTGAAAGTATTCACGAGGCTATATCGGAAAATGATTCAGTCAATGATATCCTGGCCAAAGTTTTTTCCAGCACAATCCATTCACTGCAATATACCTTACGGATTATCGACATCGCCCAATTCGAGCAAGCGGTTCTAGCCATTGACAAAGCCGAACGTGTGAACATTTATGCCTGTGGCAATTCGGCCGCGATTGCCTTAGACATGCAACACAAATTGATGCGCCTCAATATAAATGCGACCGCCTACAGTGATAGTCACATGCAATGTATCGCCAGCACCCACCTTAAACCGGGCGACGTGTGTGTGGCCATTAGCCATTCCGGTTCCTCCCGGGATATCGTTGACGCCGCGACATTGGCCAAAGAGGCGGGGGCGACCGTAATTTGCATGACCAATATCGGCCGTTCCCCCTTGAGCGATTTGGCCGATCTCCGTTTGGACACCGCTTCCAAAGAAACTTCCTATCACATCGTTGCCTTATCCTCACGGATTGCCCAATACACCATTGTCGACGGTCTCTATACCGCCCTTGCCGTCCACCGTAAAATCCATCTCAGTGATCGGAAAAACATCATTGAAAAAGCTCTGGCGAAAAAGAAATATTAACTTTACGACCATTATAAGCCTATACATCTAAAGCTTACATCATTAACGCAACCTTAATCGCCTTTTTTTCCTGAATCAGTTTAAATCCTTCCCGATAATCCGTTATCGGTAAATAATGGGTGATCAAGATCTCCGGATCAAGTTGTCCAGACAAAACCCCTTGACAGACCGGTTCGTGGGCCGCCCCTTCCTTTTGGTGAATAGGAAACTGCATAAAACGAACACCCCAATTACGCATACCTTTCAATGGTATGCGTAATTCTTCTCCCGAATGAAGTCCATACACGGTAATCAAGCCGTCCGGCGCAAGAAAAGGCAACCCTTGACAAGTGGTGGCATTTAAACCGATGGTATCAATGTAATGGTTGATTCGGCCACCACACTGCAGCTTTAATTCGTCAAATTCACCCGAGTTCAGGGTGTTGTATACTCCTTTGGCGCCGATTTTTTTCGCAAGCGCAAGGGTCTTTGGGTTTTGCCCCAACATATAGATTTCCCCCGCTCCAAAGAGGGGCGCGATTAAAACCATGGAGAGCCCCACCGGACCATCCCCCACCACAAGGATCCGATCCCCTTCGGTAACGCCGATTCGCTTAAAAGCGCTATATACTTCTTTAAAGGTAATCATCATCGCCGCATGGACCGGCTCAATCCCTTCCGGAAACACCCTTTGCATACAACCAATCGTATACCTCTCTGCTTCTTCATAACCATCTTCCACCATGGCCCAATAGTCCGTAACCACACCATATTCGGCAAAACCGCCCCAACCGCTGGCGTATTTTTCGTTTTTCCGGACAATTGAACGGGATACTAAATCGCCTGACCTGTAATTTCGGACCTTCTTTCCACAGGCGACTACATAACCGGCGGATTCGTGTCCCAACATGACAGGGTATTCCTGGATCTCAGCCAATGAACCTTTGATAATCTCCTGATCTGTACCGTTACATATTAAACAACATACATTTTTAACCAGCGCATCATAATCTCCCAGCACAGGCATGGGAATATCGTCCACCAGTTGAAGTTGGTGCTTTTCCGTAACAATTAATCCTTTCATGATCAAAACCCCCTTCGCCAAGCTTTAAATATAAAATAACATAAAGTTATTTTCATTACCAGGTGTCATTTTAAGTAGATTTTCTACTTTTGTTAATCTTTGCTAACTAATGATTATTAAACGCCTAAAATTAGGACAATAATATAAGCTGCGTTGCGTTTGGGGGATCTAAATATCGATAATTTTCACGTTTTATAAATAAAATGTGTAGACATTTTCCAAATTTGTGTTGCGTTTCTGTTACGTCCGTGTTATACTAAATCTAAGTAAAAGTAACTATACTTTTACTTAAGAGGTAATGGCCGCCATTACAAATTTTTTCTTACGCGCGCGCTATATTTAGAAAATTTACTACAAAAAGGAGGCAATGAAATGAGGCGATATCTTCCCCTGTTATTGGTGGTATGTCTACTGCTGGTCTCATTTTTTTTATCTGAACATGGGCTATTCAGCAACGATCGCCGTTTTTTTACTGGTTTTAACTATCATCCTTACCTACGGCTTTGTTCGTATGTCCAAGATTGATGAACAGTAGGAGGAAAACTATGTATAAAGACATGTATAAAAAAACGGAAAATGTTTCCTTCTGGCGTCGCCCTGGTTGGAAAACAACTGTCTTAACTTATTTCATCGCTTTACTGTTCGTATTTCCGGTTTTTTGGGTTTTTCTCATTTCTTTTAAAAATGCCGTTGATGCCTTCGCTGTCCCCCCTAAACTTATTTTCCGGCCAGTGCTGGAAAACTTTCTCAACGTGTTTCGTAATAACTTTTTTATCCATAATTACAAGAACAGTTTTCTTTTGGCCAGTGTTTCCACTTTATTCTCGTTGCTTTTGGGGGTCCCGGGCGCCTATGCCATTACCCGGTTTAATTTCAAAGGCCGGAAATTACTTTCCTTCTGGATTTTAGTGACACGGATGGCTCCCGCTTCCGCAATGGTCGTTGCCTATTTCATGATCATGAATAAACTTAATATGATCGATACTTTTCCGGGTTTACTTGTCGTTTATATGTCCTTTAATATCGGCTATATTATCTGGATGGTACGAGGGTTTATCCTCGCTGTCCCCATTGA
>JAAYHY010000141.1 GCA_012735135.1 Bacillota bacterium
CCCAAGCCCCGGCCACACTTAAACCCGCGGGAACAAGCCCGTACGGAAGCTTTAAGGCCGTTAACAGCCAGGCGAGCCCAAAACCGGCCAGCAGCAAAAGGCTATCGCCCCCCCGGCGCTTTGGGTTTTGCTTTTCCTTTTCCATGGACGACAACCCCTTTATTTATTGTGCCAATGATTGTCTTTGCCCACAAAAACCAGGTGCTTAATCTTTCCTAATTATAGCAAGATTTACCTTTTATTTATGTCGAGAACTGCGTGCGTAAAAAAACGGCTTTTTCTGGAATATTCCCGGTCTTTCTTGACCGCCAGGGGAGGGCGGATCCGGGAGCGGACGGACCATCAGGGGAATAAGCAGCGTAAATGCCAAGTAGCCGTAAAGGGGGTAGACTTTCTTAATCAAGCGGGCAAAACCGAACCGGCTGACGAACGCCGCCAGAACCATCAGAGAAAACAATTTCCCGCCGTAAAACCGGGTCTTTTCCAGACGGAAACGGCTGAGTAAACCGTAGACATTGGCGACCAGACTGGTGAATAATTCCCCCCAAAGCACTAAGGAATAAAAATAAGGCCACCCCCATCGCCAGTTCCGTGTCAAAAAAAGAACCGGCAGGTCGATACCGGAAAAATCATAGTTTTTTAGCATGTTATAGAAGAAGAAAGCCAGGATCCCAAGGGCGCCCCCCCCGACTAACCCGCCCCACCTGAGGATCACCGGGTCCGGTTCCAAACGGTACAGGTTGACCAGTACCGGGAGGGCCAGAAACAAATTATAGGCGCTATATTGTAGAGCCGCCACCAACCAATGCCCGGGCCCCGTTCCCCCTGGCGCCAAGGGGGCCGTTGTCCCCGGTCCGCCCAGGTTAAGAAGGAACCCCGTCAGACAAAGAAAGGGAACAACCACCGAATTGACGCTTTTTAACCCCTTCAGCGGCCTCAGCAGCACCAGGACGGTCAAAAGCAACGCACCTGCCACACCGGGCCAGCCACCCCAGCCCCCGGCCGACGTGATCGCTCCGGCTCCGGCCAACATAATCCCGCTTAACAGAAATAAAAACACCGTAAGCATCAGGTCGGCGATAAACCCATAGCCTTCTCCCACCACACTCTGGAATAAATCCCGGTAGGATTGGGCCCCGATTCTCCGCCCCCATTCCATGGCTTTGGCGCCCAAAACCGCAAAGATCAGCGCGGAACAGAGTAATCCCCAACTCCCCCCTTGTTGAAAGCGGGCAAAAAAATACCAAATTTCTTGACCGGAGGCAAAACCCGCGCCGACGACGGCGCCGATGTAGATCGAAGCAATGACCATAACTCGCGCCAAACGTTCCAACCTGTTACCTCCTTAAGAGCCGTCGCCACCAATAGTCCCGGAGAATCCGTTCCCGCGGGTATAACTCGACCCAGTCAACCTCCTGTCCTTGATAGTAAAAACTAAGCCGGCCGACGGTGGCCCCGGCCCGGACCGGAGGAATTAACGCGGCATAATCCAAACAGATCCGGCATTGGGCTTCCCCTTCCTTTCCCTTGGGGATAACCACCACCAGATCCCGGCGGGGGTAAAGCTCGACGGTGGCCGGGTAGCCTTGGCCCACTTCGACTTTGGTCACCGGGGTATCGACACGGGCCAGTTGTTTCAGGATAAAATGGTTAAACCCATACTCCAGCAACCGGGCGGCTTCCCCCCACCGGTCGGGGCTGTTCAGGACAACGGTAATAAACCGCCGTCCATCCCGGGTGGCCGATGCCACCAAGCAATAACCGGCCTTGTTCGTGGTGCCGGTTTTTACCCCGTCCGCTCCGGCCAAAGACCAAAGTAACCGGTTGGTATTTCTCACCTGTCTGGTTTTGGCCCCCTGGTACCACTCGATCGCTTCTTCCCGCGCCCCGACAATCCGGGCGAATTCCGGGTTCCCAAAACCGTACCTGGTGATTAAGGCCAAATCGAAAGCGGTAGTATAGTGATTGGGCGCCGATAAACCGTGGGGGTTCCGGAAATTGGTATTCAACGCCCCAATTTCCCGGGCCTTCCTGTTCATCAGAGCGGCAAAGGCCTGTTCCGAACCGGCAATATGTTCCGCCAAAGCCACACTTCCGTCATTCCCCGACCGTAGCATCACTCCTTCCAATAATTCGCCAAGGGTGATTTGATCCCCGGCCTTCAACCATAAACTGGAACCCCCGGTCCGCGCCGCCTTGGGACTGACCGTGACCACCTCCGCGGGGTTGCCTTTTTCCAATGTCACGATAGCGGTCATAATCTTAGTGGTACTGGCCGGTGGCCGCCGCTCATGCTCATTTTTGGCGAAGAGAATCATGCCGCTGACCGCTTCCACCAGGATCGCAGCGCTGGCGTTAATCCGCGGCTTTGGACCCTCATCGGGCAAGTAAATCAGGGGAGGATAACGTTCCACCCGTTGATACCTGCTCCCGACGGGCAGATCCAAATGGGACCAGAGCGTAGCGCCCAGGAGAAAAAGGAAACAACCGCTCAACACCAACCAGCGATACCCCATAAACCACTGGCGAAAACTTTCTCTCCTCATGGGAACACCTCTTCCACCCTCCATTCCTATGCGCTTTCCCCAGCTAAAATACCGGCTCCGGACAATTAAGGCAAAAAAAAAGACCCTAACGGGTCCATTCATCCTTAATTACCTGTTCATTCCGGCGTAAAGGCCGGGTAAGATCGAAATGGCCGGCTAAAGTCTCCACCGGCTCCCCTTCAATCAGGATCCGGACAGCTTCTATTTCCGGGAATTTAGTCAAAGTATTCACCACCGACCAGACCACCAAAGCTTCTCCCCAGGAGCCCCGGTCGATGGCCACCACATCCCGGGAGAAATCCACCACCGCCAGTCCACCGGTGATCTCCAGGCTCCGCAGAACAGTTTTTCGTGGTAAAACCGGTTGCAACCCTTCGGTCACCGGACCGTCGATCAGCGCCCGGAGAGCCGCCTTCTCCGGTTCGGAAGTCGGTGTGATCATCCGTACCTCCGGAACCAGTAGACTTACCCCCGCCTCTTCCCGGATAAAATAAAGGGCTACTTTCCAAGGCACATTCCCGGTCAAGTCTTCCGTCTCTGCCAGCACTGTGGCCAACTCAGTTTCAACCTTCCGAAGCCGGGCTTGTTGCGAAAAAAAACCGTAACTGCATAAGAGCAAAGCCAAAGCTGCTCCACAAGCAAAGGCTTTCAACAAAGACTGTTGTTCCTTGTTCAACTTAAACATCTTTGCCTCCGAATAATTTAAAATGCCATGACGCCTGTCGACTCACCCGGCCTTCCCTTTTCAGCACTTCGTTATACTGCTCGGTAGCCGGCGTAGGCGACTACTTAATAACGGACAAAAAGCCCCAGGTCCCAACGGCCTTTTGTATCCTGCCCCACAAACAACCCGGTTTCCAGCTTATTTGTCCATTCTTTGGTCACCGTGGTTTGGTGGGAGAAGTCCCCTTCCACGCCCACATGGGGTTGAACACGGACCGCCCAATTCTGCGGCAAGAACCAGTTCAGATCCAATTCCACAAAAAGCTCCGGCTCATGGTCGGCGCCGACTTGGTACAGCCCTTGCCCGCCGGCAAATAAATAATGGTGATAACCAATGCCAATCTGGAGGCCCAACCGGTAATCCAGGTATTTGGAACCGCCCTCTGCCGGGAGCATCTTATTGAGCCCGGAGACCAAGGTCAGATTCGGGTTTAAAGGTAACTGCGCCCGGCCCCCGAGGAGATAGTGGTCGCCGGTCAGGTCATAGCCGGCGTGAAAAGCCATCGTCTCCACGGGCGTCCACCGGATCTGTCCCAGCCACCGGTTACCCGTCAAGGCTTCACCGGCCAGCTCCCGGTAGCCGAAGTCAAAGGCGAAAAGATCACTTACTTGGTAACCCACCTGAAATTGGGCTTTTCCTTGCAAAGAATAAGAAGCCGTCCCGGACCAGGGGGTTACCCCGGCCACCGGCAGACCGGCGACAAATACCATGCCCAGGATCGAGATAACCATTAATGCCCTCTGGAATTTGCTCTTTTTTACCAACGTGATCCCTCCTAGCCTTCATCTAATTCTGGAGAAAGCTCATAATTCCTTTTTCTTTCCTCCTTAAATAAATGGGATCCCTGGTTACTTTTGACGCAACGAATATTCTGAAGCTCGGCTCCGTTGAGGACAGCAATTAAAAAAACCCGGTAATCCGGGTTATTGGAGTTGGCGGGCGCCCTGGGGAAACTGGGTTTGGTAGTTGCTGAACTGTTGATGGGCCTGGTCCACCGCCTGCCGGGATGCAGAGGTCAAAGTATACCAGCCTTTCTTGAACATTAAATTATAGGCCTCCCGGGCCGTCTGGTGGGTTTCATTGAGGATCCCCATGGTCACCTGGTGTAGCTGGTCATGACTGGCTTCACGGGCGAAAACATTAAAGTTATCGGTCAGGTATTTCTGGGTGGCCAGCACATCGTTGAGGAGATCCCGGTCGTTTAGCTCCGGTCCTTTGACCTTGGGCACCCCGACCGATGGATTCTTAATTTGTCCCTGGTTTTGTCCACCCATGTTTTCCTGGTCGTGCACGGCTTTCCCCTCCTAATATAATGTTTTGTCCGAATTAACCTCGTTCAACAACCGCAAATAATGATCCTGATGCATTTTGGCCACTTTCCCCAGAAAGGCGCCGATCTCCTGATCCTGACAGAGTCCGGCATAATGATGGCATTTTTTCAGCGCCAACAGTTCCCACGATAAGGCGTCCTTCAAGTAGGAGAGATCTTTACCGGTGACCACCGCCGGGGGCTTGGCCATCACCCCCACCGTTTGAGGTCCCAACTGGGCTTGTTCCCCCGTCATCTGCTGGTTCATTGGTTGATCCACACGCAAGCAACTCCTTTCCCAGAATTTACGACAATCCTATTTTCCCGTAAAAAAAGAAGACCATACCGGGAGGTTCAAGGTAAAACCTGGTTAACCTTGTTTCCGGTGGTCTTCCCTTATAGATTAGCCCATTACCCGCGTTTACCCAGCCGGGGCCGATTGGTCTTCCCCGCGACGTCGAAAATACCTCGTCGCTCGATCTCGCTCCTGGGAATGATTGCTTTTGCCAGTACTAACCCAGCCGGGGCCGGATGTCTTCTCCATCACCCGGCTTTGCCTATCCTTCCAGCCCGGCGCGGATCAGCCGTTCGCCTTCACGCAAAGCTTCATCCAATTTCGCCGGGTTTTTCCCGCCGGCCTGGGCCAGTTCGGGCCGGCCGCCACCGCCGCCGCCGGCGGTCGCCGCCACTTGTTTCACCAGGGTTCCGGCCTGGACCCGTGCCGTCAGATCTTTGGTGACCCCGGCCACAAAATTCACCTTTTCACCCTCGACCGCACCGAGGAGGATCACCCCGGAACCGAATTTGGCTTTAAAGCGGTCCACATTCTCCCGGAGCAACTCCATAGAAGCGGCCGTCATCTTCGCCACCAAATAGTGGTGGCCGCCAATTTCCCGGACCCCGGCGAAGAGTTCTTCCCCTTCAGCCAGAGCCTTTTGGCGTTTAACCTCCTCCAGTTCCCGCCGGAGCCTACTCTCCGTCTCCATTAAGGCTTTGATTTTCTCTTTTAGTTGGGCCGGTTCCGTCTGCAGCATGGCCGCCATCTCCTTCAACAGTTCCCGTTCGCCCGTGGCCATCTGCAAAGCTTCCCAACCGGTCACCGCTTCAATCCGGCGGACCCCCGTAGCGACACTACCCTCGGAAAGGATCCGGAAGGCCAAAATCTCCGCGGTATTCCGCACATGGGTGCCGCCGCAGAGTTCGGTGCTATACCCATCGATCCGGACCATCCGGACCCGGTCCCCATACTTCTCGCCGAAGAAAGCAAGGGCGCCACGGTCCAGCGCCGTCTGGTAATCGGTCTCTTCCACCTGGACCGGCAGGGCGGCAAAGATTCTTTCGTTCACTTCCCTTTCCACCTGGCGGAGTTCGGCTTCGTCCACCCGCTGGTAATGGGTGAAGTCAAAACGCAGGCGATCCCGGGCCACCAGGGAACCGGCCTGGTGAAGATGGGTCCCGAGTAAACGCCGGAGGGCGGCATGCAACAGATGGGTGGCGGTATGGTTGGCCGCCGCCATCTTGCGGGACACTTCATCCACCATCAAAGTGTACCCCGCCGCCCGGCGCGGGAAATCCCCCTTCTTGGCCACCAAATGGACGATCTTATCCTGTTCCTTCTGGGTATCCACCACCGGAAACTCAACATAGGAACCGGGGGTTACTTCCACCCGGATCCGCCCGGTATCGCCCACCTGCCCGCCCCCGGCGGCATAAAAGGGCGTCACGGCGAAAACCAGCCGCCAGTAGTCGGCATCCTCCCCGATCATCCTCAGCTCCGTAGTGGTTTCTAATTGTTGGTATCCAACAAAAGCCGAATGGGGTCCGGCGGAAATCTCCTCCCAACGGACCTCCGTCTCATTGGCGTTAAATTGGCCACTGGCCCGGGCCCGTTCCCGTTGCTCCTCCATCAATTGGTTAAACTCGTCCAGTTCAACCTCGAGTCCTTCTTCCGCCGCCATCAGCTGAGTCAGATCCAAGGGGAAACCGTAAGTATCATACAATCGAAAAGCCTCGTGGCCGGGGATAATCTTCTTCCCTTGTTCCCGGAGGGACCGGCTCAATTCGGTAAACAACTCCAACCCCTTATCCAAAGTCCGGCCAAAGGCCTCCTCTTCAGCCAGAATGACCCGGGAACAATGGTCGGCCTGCTCCCGGATTTCCGGATAGGCATCCCCCATCTCCCGGACCACCACCGGCACCAAACGGTGGAGGAGCGGCTCTTTCATTCCCAGATTCCGGGCAAAACGGGCCGCCCGCCGGAGGATCCGGCGTAAAACATAACCCCGCCCCTCATTTGACGGTAGAACCCCGTCGGCGATGGCAAAGGTCAACGCCCGGATGTGGTCGGCGATAACCCGGACCGCCACCCGTTCCTCCTCGGTCTGCTGGGAAGTGCCGGTCAGCGTGACAATCTCTTTAATGATCGGCATAAAGAGATCCGTATCATAATTGGATTTTTTCCCTTGCAAAATTGCCACGATCCGTTCAAATCCCATCCCGGTATCCACGTGCTTAGCCGGGAGCTCTTCCAAGGTCCCGTCGGCCTTCCGGTTGTTTTGGATGAAAACCAGATTCCAAATTTCCACATAACGGCCGCAATCACCATTCACCAGGCACTGGTGGCCGGGCAGATTCTTTTTATCGCAGCACTCTGGCCCCATATCATAATGAATCTCCGTGCAAGGGCCGCAGGGGCCGGTCTCCCCCATCTCCCAGAAATTATCCTTATCACCGAAACGCATAATCCGTTCGGGGGGTAAGGGTGTCAATTCCCGCCACAAGGCCGCCGCTTCATCGTCGGTATGGTGGACGGTGGCGTAAAGCCGGTCGACGGGCAAACCCCAAACCCCGGGCAACAGTTCCCATGCCCACTGGATGGCTTCCCGTTTATAGTAG
>JAAYHY010000142.1 GCA_012735135.1 Bacillota bacterium
ATACCACCGAGCGTTAAAGTAATACAACCCCGTATCCGGATCATACTCCTTCCCTGTAAACCCATGCCATTCTTCAAAACCGGAACCTTCAGACACGCCGAATCTCGTCCCAAAGGCTAGATATTCGGCATTCCAAACTACCTCACCCGCTATATTTGTTACCGCTTTAATTGAACCCAGGTGATCCGTATGGTATAAATAAACCTTGGCTTCCGGATCCCCCAAATTACTCCATCGACATGAGCTAGATGTTTGCCTAAATCGCAAACATAACTTTTTATCTGTCCAATAGTGGTGTTTTTTTCAAACATCGATCCCGTTCCTTCGAAAATATGTAGCGGATTGGCAGAAGGAGGCTCCAAAACTAGCAGAAACCCCCGAAACTCTAGCGGGCCAGGACGACTACCCGCAAAAGTCTAAAAGTTCCGAGGGCTAAACAGAATCAACTAATTTGTGGCAAGCAAGGCGTAGACCTCCCTCACATTTTCCACAAGAGTCTCCTCACTCAATGCCTAAATTTAGGAACCTTAGCAAGTAGCAGAAGGATACCCCGGGATAAATGGTTTTATATAAAAGGCTGTCACTCATCAGGAGAAGTTTTTATTGAAAAGGCTATAATCATAATTAGTGTTATATTCACGCTTTTAACTTAATTTACCACTTCTTTCTCTATTATCTCAATTTGTTCAGTAAATGGTTTTAATTGGCTATTCCACGCTCTCCATATTAATTCTAATAGCTCATAAGGATCAGGATTAGTATTACTAATATTTAAACCCAAACGTCCTATCTCCACATGTCTGATAAAACTCCATTGACCCTCTGTTATATATGCTTCTCTTAATTTATCATTATTTCTCGATATTAATAGAATCAATTCTCCTTTTGAACGCTTGACAGGAACTCCCCCTTTTGCTCCCTTTAAGTTATAATTGGTTTTAAAACAAACCCAATCCTGAAAGACATAACTTTTCAAATCAATAGATTTAAAGGAGCCGATCCTTTTTTTATTAATTGACATGTCTTTTTTACTATTATCAAAATCCTGCTTTAAAAATTCCTCAGATACAACGTCAACTACTTTATATTTGCGAGGATCCGTAAACGGTTCATTGAGTGACTCTTTTTTCATCCAAAATATACCTTCATCCCCCTGACGACTATCACGAAATGATATTTCATAGGCTTTTATTTGAAAATCATTGTATTTATTGGGAAACTCTTTCCCCGCTAAGCTAACTGATATTAATTTATAATGATCTTCACATTTTTCTACAAGCCCAATTACCATCACTCCTGTATTAGAACAGCTGGTATGCCACCAATATGGATTTTGATTAGAAGTAAAACTTTCTGCCTCATTTGGTATTTTTTTATTATAACACCCGCTACTTACCAGTAATGTAAATAGTATGATTATTAATGATAATTTCCTCAATGTTAACACCTTCTTTTCTTGTTTAATAAGTCGACATTCCCAACTGTCTAAATAATTTGCTTTTTGTGTTAAAGGTGAGTGGATTAGGAGAATACTCCCAAATATTTAAGGAAGCTTCAATAATCTGATTCTGTCTTATCTGTACCTCCATATTCATAAGATAATAACTATCTTTAAGCTCCCGATGATTGAATAAGCTCCCAAAATGACCAAATTTCAAGGTTCCGTCTTTAGGGGTAAAATCATCGTATTTATAAGCTACTGCTATGTTTAATATTATATCATCTGGATCATAATGAGGTGTTCTCGGGACTAATAAACTAGATAATGTACCAGTTGAATCTTGAGCAAAAACATCGATTAATCTACTTAAACCATCGGTTATTAATGTATCAGTAATATTCATCACCTTTGCCTCTATACTGTTATATTGATATCCACTTACACCAAATCCAATAAATTTTGTATATGAATTTTTAAATCTTTGATTCCATTCGTAGAAAATTTGGTTTATCTTCTTTTGTCTTTGCAAAGGTATTTCAGTGCCTTCCTCAGATATAGCATCAAGTAAATCCCAACCTAAATCGAACAAATCACCAAACATTTCTCCTGGAACTCGCCCAACTGACTTGCTCACTGAAGATTCTATATCAGCAATAAATTCATCATAAAAATTAACGAACCAATTATAATCAGTACCTACTTCCGGATATGGTAATCCAAAGTCCAACATGCAACGAAGATCAAACTGAGGATTATTTCCATATTCATACCGATTCCACGTCGGTTCTGATAAGCTACTCGAACTACTTTCCGACCCAGTATTACTGTCACTATTCGAAGGCATAATATCCGAAATACTTCCTCTTATATGCCAACCTGTATAACCATACCCCCATTCTTCACTCCACATGCCTGTAGAATCAAATATTCTCAGCGGATTGTTTCTACCATAAGCATAGAGGTTTGGATTATTCGGATCCGCCGCCGGATCTTCACTTATGAACCTCCCAAACTCACTATCATACCATCGAGCGTTAACTCGTTGTCATACGCGATCTGCCCATTAATGCAGATCAGCCCCTAAATAGCCTTGTCTGCGACCATCGCAAAAACATCGTTTTTTTCACGTCTTTTTTAGCGCTAGTTGTCATTGGGATTTCCCCTTTGATCTTCTACTAATAAGCTGCCTTTACCGAAGATGGCCTTTGATCCGGTCGGGGCTACCAACAGCAAAAAAATCTAAATTTATAAGCCTGCCTAATAGTTTTCTATCCAAAATTGATCAAGGATAATTCTTTCCTCTATTGTTAAATCTATCTCTCCTTTTTTAAGCATAT
Organism: Bacillota bacterium; assembly: GCA_012735135.1. Taxonomy (GTDB): domain Bacteria; phylum Bacillota; class UBA4882; order UBA10575; family UBA10575; genus Capillibacterium. Next base: position 2,779 of record JAAYHY010000142.1, read on the forward strand.
CATCAATTTTTGAATATACAAATAGTCTATGATTATTGTTTATATTATCTATCAGTTCTTGTAGTTTGTCTTCCGAAACTTTTCCTTTCATGATATTAATTACCTTTAAATCCAAGTTAGAATCCATTTGTTTTATGATCCCCTTTACTTTTATTATTGTTTTAAAATGATCTCGTTGAAAAGTTTGATCTCATATGCCAAAAATGGACTTGAAGTTATTGCCTGTGTTCCTCCTCCGACACCCCATGATTTATCCATAGATTTAGCTATTGGTTCAAAAACACAGATTAGGTCGCCCGGAGATAAGCGTTTCTGACAAACGGGACAAGAGGAAGGCGGCCAGAGGATGGAGTAATGCCGGGGCAAACGATAAATCAGCACATTTAAAAAGCTCCCGATACAAACGCCAACGATAAATAGAAACAAAAGCCCAACCCAGTCTGCCATCTAACCACCCAATCCCTTCAGGAAATATACTTTTTTTTCCTTTTCTTCTTTATCTTTACGGATAACCCTGCTCCTGTCCGTAAAAATAATATACGGGTGGGCATTCTACTGGACATGCGTAAGGAAGCGCTTTAACGCTTTACTTCACAATCCGCTCCAAACACTCATAAAAAAAACCGGTGGGACCCATGAAGTACACCCCAAATGTTAGACGCCAAACCTAACATTTGAAAGGGGCACTTCATCCAGCCCACCGGTTTATTGCGTGGATTAGCCTAGAGGCTCAGCTTTTTCTCAATACGGTATTCACCTAAAAGTTCTCCAAACTATCATTGAATTCTTTCCCCTCTCCTAGACTTTTCTTATCAGTCTTGAGGGTTGTTCTTTTGCCGGTGTTCCGTCGAGAAGAAACCTTAATGTCTTTGGTCCCCTGTCCGGAGCCTTCCTTCTCGTCCACTTTAAACCGGCCAACGTTTGCCCGGAGATTCTCCGCCTCGGCATCCAGTGATTCACTGGTTGCACTAATCTCCTCAACCATGGCGGCGTTTTCCTGTGTCACCTGATTCAGTTGCTCAATCGAAGAATTGATCTGTTCGGTAGCGCTGGATTGTTCACGCATCGCCGCTGCCACTTCGACAACAAGGTCGGTATTTTTTTCGTGTTTCCAACAATTCGCTGGAGCATCTCGGATGACTTCAGGATCATATTGTTACCTTTATCTACCCGTTGGACACTTTCATTGATTAATTGCTCAATTTCTTTTGCTGATTCGACTGTCCGGCCGGCCAAATTTCTAACTTCCGCTGCCACAACGGCAAAACCCCGGCCTTGCTCCCCGGCACGGGCGGCTTCGACGGCAGCGTTTAAGGCTAAGAGATTAGTTTGGAAAGCTATATCATTAACCACCTTGATAATCTCAGCTATCTGTTTGCTGCTGGTTGAAATCTCTTTCATGGCTTCAATCGTCTCTTTGATCGACTGATCACCTTCGCTCACCGCTTCCAGGGTGATTTGGGCCACCTGGTTGGCTTGCTCAGCGTTCTGGGACACCTGTTGGATTGAGTTGGTTATCTCTTCCATGGTGGAGGAGATCTCTTCTAAAGAGGAAGCCTGTTCCTGAGTACGCTGGGATAGATCCTGATTCCCAGTGGCAATCTGGGCTGAGGCCGAGTGAACATTTATAGCCGAATGAACCACATTGCTAATCGCCTCTCTTAACTGCCTAGCCGTTTGGTTTAATTGCACAGCCATCTCACCGATCTCATCCTGACGGTTGGTAGTAAAATTAACGGTAAAGTCCCCGGCAGCCAGTAATTTTAATTGCTCGTTAATTTCCAAAAACGGCCTGGTAATCGACCGGGCAAACCTGAGGCCAATAATCACGACCACGGCGCAAACAATAATTGCCATTATAATAGCGGCTGTTTGTAGGTTTTTTGCTGCCGCAAAGGCCTCATCATAATTGACCTTTACGTTTAAACCTACCAAATGATCGCCCAGTTTAAATACGCCTGTACTACCGATCACCTTATTTCCGTGCCTATCTTTAAAAATAAGAAAGCGTTGGAAATTTGTATTCCCGGCGGCGATTGCCCTGGCCGCTTCCGTCGCAGCCTCCGTATCAATTTTGGTCTTTAAGACCTCCATTCCTTCTTGAAACCGGGGTACGGATATTAGAGTTTGATTGGCATCGATTAAAAATGCATCGGCAGTATCCCCAATTTCCTCCAGTTAATCCATTTTGCCTTGTTTATTAGGGTTGATCACAACAAACTTCAGGAATATTTATAAGCAGGAGGAACAAAAGATACTTCTAGCCCCTTTAACATGAGAAACTCCAATGGGGTCCAACCATCTATAATCCGTGAACCGCTGCTATTCACAGATTTCACTTGTTCAATGGATATATCAAAGCGAATTTAACACCTTAACCACATGTGCTTTATTAAAGGGTTTGACGATGAAATTTTTCGCCCCGGCCATGATCGATTCCCGGACATAACTTTCTTGTCCCATAGCTGAGATCATAACCACATTGGCGTTGGGATCAATGGCCATAATCCCCTTCAGAGCCGTTAATCCATCCATCTCAGGCATGGTAATATCTAAAGTTACGATATCCGGCTGTAATTCATTATACTTTTCCACCCCAATTCTTCCGTTCTCAGCTTCACCCACCACCTCAAAATCGTTCTCTTCTAAAATTTTCTTTAAGGACATCCGCATAAAGGCCGCATCATCCACAATTAGTACTCTTTTCATCGAACCAAAACCTCCTCAGCTAAAAACTGCCGCAAGATCGGAAAAACAATCAACACAACAAATTCCGACATAATATTAATCGACAATTTTACCCAAAATTTAACCACTAAAGTTTATTATTTATTAATCTTATCCGAATGAACCTTTATCTTTTTATCCTGAATCCCTTTTGGGTGACCAAACCCTTTTCTTTTTTGCGCTGAAGATAAAGAAAACCCTGTCGCTCCCAGGAGGACAGGGTTTGGCAAAATCATCTTTCACCGCTAAGAAAAGCTGAAATTAAAGGGTAACCAACTCCGATGCCAAGACTTTCTTTAACCGGGCAAACCGGGGCAGGCTGTTTTCCAGCGGCGGCGCAGAGGCGCCCTGAATCAACGGTAAAGCATAGTCAATGAATTGTTGCTTCAGACCGTTTCCGGCCTCATTAATCCATTCACGAGGAATCTTCTTTTCTTTGTTCGCTACTTCGCTGAGGTTAACCAGCTTGATTTGGCATTTATATTCGGGACCGGCCGCTCTTTCAAAGGCGACCATATAATCGGTCTTCCCTTCCACTGCATAGCGGACCGCCATCTCGCCAGCCCACACGGCTTCATCAACATCGGTGCGGGAAGCCAGGTGCGCGGCGCATCTTTGAAGCAGACTAAATTCGATCCCCCGGATTTTTGCGTTGATCTTCTGCTTGAGGATACTAACAAGGGTGGAAGCAAGACCGCCAAGCTGGACATGGCCGAAGGAATCCTTATAGGACAGATCCTGGCCATATTCGGAGATATATTTTCCGTCTTTATCTTTAATTCCTTCGGAAACAGCAACAATCACATTCTTCTGCTTTCGATAAAGGTCATAAACTTCCGTAATAAATTAATCCAGATCAAAAGGAAGC
>JAAYHY010000002.1 GCA_012735135.1 Bacillota bacterium
CGGGATCGGACATCCGGGCCACGCCGCCCTCCGCCCGGATATCAGCGGGTACCCTCTCCAGCGCCATCACGGCTACGGCGCCGGCATCCTCGGCAATTTTCGCCTGTTCCGGAGTGGTCACGTCCATGATCACTCCGCCTTTCAGCGATTCGGTTAAATCATCTTTTCTCACTGTAAAAGCTTTTTCCACCGTAAGGAACACCTCCCTTATCTATCACTCGATCAATTGCTATTATTTTACCACGTTCGCTTGACCGTCGGCTTACATCCAATGTATAGTTTTTGTTAAGAGCGACAATTTTGAGCATAACTTAATTATACACAATAACCAATTCCCGTCAAATAAATTTTGTGATCAACTGTTTATCTCAATCCGCAAGGAGAACTGGTTCTTCGATCTGGAACTCCCCGGAAGCGCTAAAAAACCGCCGGCTTATTTCGGCGGTTGAGCGCTTTTTTTCCAAGCCTGAACAGCCTGTTGGCGGAAGGCGTCTACCTCGGCGGTTAACCGGTAATCATAGGCATTCAGCACTTGAAGATAGTCTTTGATTAACTGGGAAAACTCGCCGGTGGTCTCCTCCGTCACGTAGGCGAGATAAGCCTGCTTTGCTTCGGGGTCCATTTCTTTGGTCTCATAACTGAACAAAGGGGTATTGTTACATCCAAACAAGGCAAAAGCAACATAACGGGCCAGAAGCTCCCGCACCAGTTCCACCTGTGTTGAGGAGCTATACCCTTCAATAAACCGTTTCTGACGCTCCGCCCGCTCCAGAACCTCTTCCCAACTTATCATCAATGCCGCATCCTTCACCGGGGCTTTTTCCGACTCAACGGCCATCAGGTCAAAGTAAGCGGATAAATCGGCGGCCAACGCCTTGTAGTACTTCCGGTAAAGCGTATAGTCGATCACCGGAAAGAACATACCTTCCGCAGTTTCAACCTTGTAGCCGTTGGCTACGGTTTTCTCCACAACCCGCCGGATGGTCCCGTCCTCAGCTTTCGTTAAGTCTTCCAGCGCCCAATTACGCTGGTAAACTTCGGCCATCTTTTGCTGGAGGGTATTATCCTCATAAAGTCTCTGCCAGGCAGAAAGTTTCTCCTTTTGCACTTGTTCCAATCCCAAGACGAGTTGCCCCGCCTTCGCCGGCGAAACCTCCTTAATATGCTTATCTACATAGGCGATAACCTGAGCCACCGTCAAGTCCTCTTGGGCGAGTAAAGCTTTAAAGCCGTCCATCACTTTTTCTTCTTTGGCCGGTAAGTAAAGGCTTTGGCGGAGTAAAAAAGCCAAAACAAGTCCGATCACCAAACAGACAATAAAACCGCTCCTCTTCTGCATTGGTTTCCTCCCTAAATTAATTAAAAACCATCCCTTATTACAAACGCCGGGCGCGGAAAATAGTTTATGATTAACCGGTAGTAATTATTGGTTTTGGGACTGGTTATGATCTTATTTTGCCAAAGCTAACTTTTTTTATCGCCCATCCCGGTTTCTTCCCGGAAAAGTGTTTAAAAAAAGCTTATATTCGCTTGGGCCAGTTTTTCCTCCCACACCATTTGGAGAATGGCCAATTCCTCGCTGTAGTCGGTTTTGGTTTCATCCTTCCCATATTCCAGCTTCTCAAGGATCTCAAAGGTAAAATTCGCTGCCCCCTTCTCTTTCCAAGCCTTTTGCAACTGCCGGTTGGGATGGCTGCCGGCCTCCAGTTTAAACTTAGTCCCATTGATCGTCCCCTTCAGGTTGGCAGTGGCTTGTAAATAACATCTCCCGTCATCTAAAGCACGAATCAGAAAGATCCCCATCTCCGGTTTCATCTGCTTATACAGTTGTTTCAATTCTTTCTTACGGTCCAAAATTAATACCCCATTTCTTTGAGGATCCGCGCCAAAGCTCTTAACCTCTCACTAATCAGTTCATCATCGTTACTTAGCGCTTGGCGGAATAATTTTATATCCTCATCAATCTTTTCATTTTCCGTACAGACTGCCACCGTCATCGCGTCCCCCTGTAAACCTACCCGGTCGATAACGGGTTTTTCCGGATCGTAAAGCCTCTCGTAACGGTAAGCCTCTTCTTGAAAAAATAGTTTTGCCCTGCAAATCAAAATCGCCAGATCCAATACCCGGTGGAGGGGGAGTTCCTCCGATTGGCGAGACCATTTTTCTCCGGTATGCCGCCATACTTTCGCGGAGATATCCACCTTGCCCCGGTCATTCCACTGGGCCAATCCCAAAGATAGTCCTTTCGCTTCCGATTGGTAAGCAGTTCGCCCATCCACCTGCTCGTAGTTTTCGCAAACGATCACCGGTTTGTGTTTTAACATGGTTGGGATTTTCATTTTGCAACCTCCATTTGGGCAAAAGCTGTTTTCGCCCCAATTATCCGTCCTCATCTTACTTATCTACTTATTTACTAATTTACTGAAATTATATCCCCACGGCCGAACCTTTGTCAAGCTGGATTTAGTAAATAGATGGGGTCAAAATGGGGAAACTAGCTATACACCATTCTTGGGCAGGTGAAACAGGAGCATGGAAAAGGAGGATCGGAAAGAGCCCCTCGATTTTGAAGGAAACGCTCCCCACAATGAGGAAGAACCGGTCAAGCTCTCCGCTTCCTTCCTTGAACGGCGGCGCCGCCGTTTCTCTTTCCACGGCGACGGCATTGGGGCTTGGCAAAACCTGCATGGTCTAGAATTCCCGGACGCACCAATCCCCGATCAAATTGCCATGGAAGAAGATTGGAACGCCGCCATCGAAGAAGCCGAGGAAATTGTGGACGAAGACTTCCTTGTTTAGTTAATTGTAAACGAGGCTTGCGGAAAACACCTCGCCGTTTGCTTTGAACCTCTCTTCCTGAAATAAACTTCGGGGTTCGGACCAAACAGCGAGGTGTTTTTTTCACCGGTTCTCTTTTTCTATCATCATCAGGGTTTATTTGGTATAATAAAAAAGTAATTTTTCGTAAAACAAGGAGGGTTAAAGATGATCGTGACCACCACCCCTTCGGTCGAAGGCCGTAAAATTCTGGAATACAAGGGAATAGTCTTTGGTGAAGTAATCGCCGGTGTGAATTTTCTCAAAGATTTTGCCGCCGGCCTTTCCAACTTCTTTGGTGGCCGTTCCAGATCCTATGAAAATGAGCTGATTGAAGCCCGGGAGGCTGCCCTTCGGGAAATGCAAAACCGCGCCGCCAAACTAGGCGCCAATGCCGTAGTCGGGGTCGACATTGACTACGAAGTCCTGGGCCAGGGCGGCAACATGCTCATGGTCACCGCTGCCGGGACCGCGGTGCTGGTCGAGTAAATACATTCCTTTTGGGTTATTCTTCATTCAAAGGAATCCCTTTCTCCGTACTAAGTGGTAAAAACAAGGCACGCGAACGGAAAATCCAGACCAAGGCAATAACAGCCCAAAATACAAGGGAAAATTCGACCCACCAAATATTTAATCCCAACCGAGGCATAAGACTCGGGGGGGCATTGACCAGGGTATGTAAAAGAATAGCGTAAAGAACATATCTTCCTTTCCGGTTCATTACCCCGTAAAGCACCACCAAAGATAAAGCGATCTGGATAAGAATGGCGCAAAATCGTTCAAGTCCACTAACAAGGAAAAGTATAGGTGGAGTATTAATCAATTGGTTTTTAATCAATGCGGCGCTGGCGGGATCGACCCGGGTTCCGATTAATTCATCGAATTTCCCCGCATTAATCAGCAAACTTTACGCCAGTTTATTAATATATGCTAACCCGACCGCCCCGATGGCTTCGATTCCGCCGTGGCCGAGCCCGTAGGCCACCCCGTTCTTCCAGGATAATTTTTTGTTAAGCAAAAAACGGAAACCAAGATAACGGCCGACTTCCTCAAAAAGTCCAGCCGAAAGGCCGCCGATCAGTACTGCAAAGAACATATTTTTCATCAGTTGTCGGAACTGCGGAAGGGCGCCCAATCTTGATAAAAGCGGAATCCGGATAAGAAACTGAAAAACAATGAAAATCAGGGCGCCCACCGCCACCGCCTTCAGGGAGATTTTTTCTTTTCGGTAAAGGTAAATCAGCAACCCTAAGGGGAAAAGGAAAACAATCACCAGCGTACAGATGATAAAAAGAAGCGAAAGTGTACTTACCATCAAATCTCCTCCCATCTTCAAATTCCTTTGGCACTTTCCGTAATCAACCCATTGTTGCTTCCTCCTCTCCTCTTCCGTTAAGTATATTAATTAATATTCCATATTTGACATTTTTAGCTATTTTCCTTCCTCAAAAGCCGTCGATTAACGTGTTGACCAACCTTTGACATAAAATGGTCCGGGACCCTTAGTCCCGGACCAACCGGTTGGAACAGACGGAATTAATGATCTTTTTTTCTTGGCTGATCTGGTCCCGATACCAATATCCGCTGTTTTTAATGATCCGTTTTTGGGTGGTATAATCCACATAGACGAGGCCAAAACGTTTACTATATCCATAGGCCCATTCAAAATTATCAAGTAAACTCCAGACCAGATACCCCTGGACCTTTACCCCTTCTGCTTTCGCCCTTCTTACCTGTGCCAGATGCTCTTGAAGATATTCAATTCTCCGTTCATCTTTTACGTTCCCGTCCGCGTCCACTTGATCGGGAAAAGCCGCGCCATTTTCCGTTATAAATAAGGGTAAATCTTTATTTTCCCGGCTAATCCTGGTGAGAAGCTCATAGATTCCCGCAGGATAGATTTCCCAGCCCATTTCCGTGACCGGTAACACCGGTGGCGTATAAGCCAACCGTAAACGCTCGTCACCGGACCCTTCCTTTCCGTCCCATCCTTTAACCCGCTCACGGGTATAATAGTTAATGCCCAGGAAATCAACGGTTGCCGCTTGCAGCTCTTCCATCCGCTCAAGAGGATAGGAAATGCCGTGTTCCCGCCATAAAGCACACATCTCTTCGGGGTAAGTCCCCTTTAGAAGCGGATCTAAAAACCACCGGTTGAGAAAGGCGTCATACCTCGCCGCCGCCGCCAAATCTTCCGGTTGATTACTTACCCCATGAACCGGACTTAAATTTAAGGCCATCCCCAGCTGTCCTTGGGGCAGCGCCATTTCTTGAAAACGACTCCTGACCAGTTGGTGGGAGTAAAGCAGATTATGGGCGACTTGCGAAGCAACGGAGAAATCCCTTAGTCCCGGGGGATGAACCCCTGTCAAATGCCCTAACACCGTAGTTACCCATGGTTCATTATGGGTGATCCAGTATTTGACCCGATCGCCGAAATGTTCCAACATAGCGCCGGCATAATCCGCAAAATACTTGGCCACATCCCGGTTGGCCCACCCCCCGCGC
>JAAYHY010000143.1 GCA_012735135.1 Bacillota bacterium
CGGCATACACATGCACTTCCTAATAATTGAATGCCTGTTTATATTACCCATAAGGACTCATTTCTAATAAATGAAATATTGTGAATAAGTGAGAATTTAGGAGAAAAATGAAGATCATAGAGGGAGTATTGCTTATGTATTCGTTGTTGTTGGTCCTGATCTACCTGGCCTTTATCAGTCTAGGTTTACCTGATGCCCTTTTGGGTTCAGCCTGGCCTTTTATGTATCCCTTGCTGAAGGTGCCTGTTTCTTATGCGGGCGTGCTTTCCATGATTATTGCCGGGGGGACCATCATTTCAAGTTTAAACAGCAGCCGGGTGATTAGCCGGTTCGGCACCGGCCTTGTTACGGCGGTTAGCGTTTTGCTGACTGCAGTGGCGCTCCTGGGGTTCTCGGTATCCGGCGCTTTTTGGATGCTTTGCCTTTGGGCCATTCCCTATGGCCTCGGCGCCGGCGCGGTGGATGCGGCTTTGAATAATTTTGTGGCGCTTTATTATGCTTCGAAGCACATGAGTTGGCTCCATTGCTTTTGGGGCGTCGGCGTTTCGATCGGACCCTATATTATGAGTTACAGTTTGACAATGAGTAATAGTTGGGAAAGGGGTTATGCGCTCGTCGGCCTTTTTCAAATTATTTTGACAGTAATTCTTTTTCTCAGTTTGCCGCTGTGGAAAAAGCATGCTCAAGCGAAGCAAGCAAGGCAAAGCCAGACGCCGAAACCCTTGAAAATCCATGAGGCGTTGAGAATAAAAGGGGTCAAGCAGGTGTTGGCGGCTTTTTTTGGCTATTGTGCCCTTGAGACCACGACCGGCCTCTGGGCCAGCAGCTATTTGGTTTTGCAACGGGGAATTACGGTTGAAGCGGCAGCTGGATGGGCTTCCTTATTCTACTTGGGTATCACTATTGGACGCTTTTTGAATGGTTTTGTCGCCGACCGGCTGGGTAACCGCAATATGATCCGGATCGGTCTGACTATTATTACCATGGGGTTATTGGCGGTGATGTTGCCGGTGCCGACGGGTTTTTTACCACTGGCGGGTTTAATTTTGATTGGTCTGGGTTGTGCGCCCATCTATCCCTGCATTATCCATGAGACGCCAAGGAATTTTGGGGCGGAGAATTCACAAGCCATCATTGGCATTCAAATGGCCGGTGCTTATGTGGGTTCAACCTTCATGCCGCCCATTTTCGGACTGTTGGTCAATTATGTGACAATCGCCTTATATCCGTTCTATTTGAGCCTGTTTCTGTTATTAATGGTGATAATGACCGAAAGACTTAATCGTCTTGTCATCAATTCCCAAGGACGACGAGGTTCTGCCCCGGCTTGGTAAATGCTGGCCAAGGCAATCATTTACACGAGCGACGAGAGTATTTTCTCAGAAACTTAAAGAGTTGAGAGTTGGAGAAGGGTAAAAATAGAGAGGACAACAAAGCGAGGAAGTGCTGATGATGAGGACCCTTCTCTTTATTCTGGTGTTTACTTGTTGTTCCTTAACGGCCGATGCTCATAAACCGCTGGATACCGCGGAGCCGGCCACCAAAGCTCAGCCCATTGTCATTCGTGCGCCTCAAAAGTCGTGGGTGGCTTATAATCGTTTATCTGGAAACAAAGATTTGGATTATTATCTTTTAGCAGAGGTCCGAAAAGGTGACCCCATTGACGCTACCCTTCTGGTTCCAGCCATTGACCGTCTAGCCGATTTTCACCCCAGCCTTGCGCTGCTGGGACCGGGTTTACCAGTAGAAACCGGTAGTTTGTCTGAAGAGATCCTCGACACCTTTTTGCAAATAGACCCTGCCGAAGGAGTAATGGTTAAAACCGGTAAACGGGCGGCAGAAACCTTTTTTGAACCCTTTACCCAGACCAAATATTGGCCAAGACAGAGCATCCATTTGCGGGCGCCGGAAAGCGGCCGGTATTATCTGGCCGTCTTCGATCTTAACGGCCAAGGGGATAAGTATGTTCTCTCCATTGGACAACAGGAAGATTGGAAGGGAAAAGATCTCCTCCAATTCCCTAAGATTTGGTGGCAGGTGCGGATGTTTGCCGAAAAAGAACGGTCAACCTATGTGTTGGTGGGAGCCCTGGCTTTTATTGCTTTTTCAGTGCTTGTACTGTTGATCAAAGGACGATCGTAAAAATAAACGAACAATCATCGCTTAAGTTCTTACCTCTTGTTATTTGGTGGCTATTTATGATATATATTACTAGGAAATGGCAACCTGACTACCGCCTGTGCACATGAAAGGATGAAATCGACTAAGTTACAATTTACACCGGAGCAGGGTGCTCCCCCCGCTCCAGGGTGTAGCGGGTTGATGGAACCTGCTTGGCGATGGCCTCGTCGGTGAAGCGGTTTATAACAGGGACAGGCGGATGAAAAAAAAGAAACAGGGGGGAATCATTTGGTTGAATTACAAAACGTCTCAAAAAGCTTTGCCAATGTGCAGGCAGTTAAGAATATCTCCTTTACCGCACGAGAAGGGGAAATCTTCGGCTTATTAGGACCAAACGGCGCTGGTAAGTCCACTACCATCCGGATGATGCTCGGTATTTATCTTCCCGATTCCGGAGCGATTTACTTTAACGGTAAACGCTTGGTGGAAAAAGATAAGAACCGCATAGGCTATCTCCCGGAGGAGCGGGGCTTATATAAACAGTTGAAAGTCAACGATGTCCTTCTTTATCTGGCCGAATTGAAAGGAAAGAAAAGAAAAGAGGTCCAACCGCGCATTGATTACCTTTTGGAAGAGATGGATTTGCTTAGTTGGAAAGAGCGTAAAGTACAAGAGCTTTCCAAGGGAATGAGCCAAAAAATCCAGTTTATTTCCACCATCGCCCACGATCCGGAGATTATTTTCCTGGATGAGCCCTTCTCCGGTCTTGACCCGGTCAGTTCCGACCGGCTCTTGGCTTTGATTCTCAACCTCAAGAAAGAAGGGATAACAGTTATCCTAAGCACTCATATTATGGACCAAGCAGAACGGTTGTGCGATCGGATTCTGCTGATCAACCACGGCCAAGAGGTGCTTTCCGGAACGATGGAAGAGATCAAGGCAAAATATGGCCGGCGCACCATTAAGGTCGAGTTTGACGGGAACGGGGATTTTATTTCTTCATTGTCGCAAGCGGTTTCCGTGCGCCGCTATCCCCGCTGGGCGGAGATTGATTTAAAACCGGGCATCGAAGCCAATGCGGTCCTTTCAATTATCATGGAGCGGGTTTCCATCCTAAAATATGAATTAAGCGCCCCGACGCTCCATAGTATCTTTGTCCGCGAGATTGGAGACCCGGAAGCTAAAGGGGGGGAACAGGATGCGTAAGGTTTTCACCGTGATCAGGGAAGAATTTAAAATGACCGCTGCCAATCGCGCCTTTATTATCTTAACCATCCTTGGCCCATTCTTAATTGCGGCGATTACAATCTTACCAGGACTCTTAGCAAGCAAAGCGGTAAACCCGGAAAAGGAATATCAAATTGGTGTTTACGCGCAAGACGCGAACTTTGTAGTCGAGTTGGGTGAGACATTAAAAGCAAGAAAGATTATCCTCAGGTACGGAGAAGACCTTGAAGTATTGAAAAAGCGGGTGAGCGGCGGGGAACTGGAGGGTCTCTTGGTCATTCCCGATGATTATATGGAAGAGAAGGTTTTTTCTTATTATACCAAGCAAGGTGGTAATCTTTTCGTCTCCGAAGCGATTCAAGGGGTATTAGGTGGAATTATTGTAAGTAAACGCCTGGCCAGCGAGGGGTTGGATCCGGGACGGATCGCTCACCTTACCGCGCGTCCTTCCCTAAAAACCATGATTATTGATCAGGAAGGAAAAGAAAAAAACCAGGATGTAATGGAGGTTCTTTTAATCGCCCTTACTTTTGCGATGATGATTTATATGACCGTTATCCTCTACGGTCAATCAATCGGCCGTTCGGTTTTGATGGAAAAAACCTCTAAAACAGTGGAGATTCTCCTCTCATCGGTTTCATCCTCGGCAATTATGTTTGGGAAGATAATCGGCAAGGGGTGGGCCGCTATTCTCCAAAGTGGAATTTGGGTTACCATGGCGATTTTTATCGTTAAAATTGTCGGCCCCAAGTTTGGGCTGGTCATCCCGGCCGCTTTATCCGTCACCAATTTTCTCTACCTGTTTTCCTTTTTCATCTTAGCCTTCTTCCTTTATGCCGCCATATACGCCGCCCTTGGGGCCGCCGCCGAAGATGAGCAGCACCTGAACCAGTTGCTTTGGCCGGTTTTAATCTGTCTAATCGTCCCGATGGTCATGATTTCAAGTATAATATTTAACCCGGAAAGCAGGATTGCGATCTTTTTCTCCTTTTTCCCCTTTACCGCCCCGCTGGTCATGTTGATCAGGGTGTTGGTCGCCGCGCCTCCTTACACAGAGATTCTGCTTTGTTACGGCCTTTTAATCGCAACCATCGGGATCATGGTCATCCTTTCGACAAGGATTTTCCGGGTGGGGATCTTGATGACCGGGAAAAAGTTCAATTTCAAACAGATTCTTTCCTGGTTATGGCAATAATGTAAGAAGCGGCGGATGGAGCATTAATTTTTTAATCACTCTTCTGCTTGATAGGCCTGGACGGGTAGGAGGTCGGTTAAGGGGACGATCTCATACCCTAACCCTTGTAACGTGTTGATGAGGCCGGGAAGGGCTTTAATGGAAGAGGTGAGATCTTGCCCGGCCCCGCCGGCGGAATGCATGAGGATAATCGAGCCTGCTTTAATCTGGGACAGTGTATTGGTCAAAATTTCATCGGCCTGGTCGGTTTTCCAGTCTCCGGAATCTACCGACCAGTTGATCATCTGGTATCCCGCTGCTACCAACCGGTCCAAACCTTCCTCTGTCATCTCGCCGTAGGGGGGACGGAGTAAGGCTGTTTTTTTGCCGGTGATCTTTTCAAGAAGGGTTTCCGCCTTTTCCACCTCGGCGACGATCGGGTCCGGAGCCATCTTTCTAAAATTGGGGTGCGTATAAGAGTGATTGGCCACCAGATGGCCTTCCCTTACTATCCGGGAGACCACCCATTCGCAGCCGGGCACATTGGCGCCCTTCAAGAAGAAGGTGGCCTTGATGCCAAACTGGCCAAGAATGTCCAAGATTTGCGGGGTATATTCCAGATCGGGCCCGTCATCAAAGGTGAGGGCCACCTGTTTCCGGCTGTTGTCCCCGTGAAGGAAGACTTTCCCCGGATGTCTGGCCATTAAATCCGGGATGTTCCAGACATATGGGCTTCTTCCTCCACCGGGGGAGGAAGGGGTTGCCGCTGCCTTTGCCGGAACTTTTAACCATTGTCCCACATAGATCCGGTCGGAGGTTAAATTGTTGCGTTGCCGTAGCCAGCCTACACTGGTCTGATACTTTTTGGCGATTCCGGAAAGGTCATCGTTTTTCTGTACGGTATAAAGATCCTCATCGGCTAAGGTCGTGGGTGGGGGGAGGAATAGGACCTGCCGGGGAAGGATGGTGTCAGCCTGGGTTAACTGGTTGCAGGCGATCAGGCTTTGTAGGGAAATCCCGTGCCATTGGGCAATCTGATAAACCGTGTCACCGGGTTGAACCCGGTAAGTCCGGGACGCCCGGGCCGGGCGGGTAATTCCTGTTGCCAATAAGAAGGTGAGGAACAAGGGGAGGGGAAAAGGGGCTCGCTTCCGCATTTTAAGTATCCTCCTTAACAATGACGCTCTTTTCCAGAGGGGGCGGATTACATAACATAATTCCGCCCTCTGGCTTTTATTTGCGGTTAAGGCCGGGGATACCTTTAAGTAAAAGGTGGGAAATTGGAACCCATTGCCTGGAGAAGTTGGGGAGTTTTTAAGCGTCCCGTTTTCTTTTCTCTTTTTCGATGGTGGCACACCGCCAACATAAGGCTTTATACTTATCCTTTCCGCCGATTAAGATTTGGCCTTTCTTTTCCACTACACTAAAGCTGATATTGGCCGGGACAAAACAGTTTTCACAAACCGCATGTAATTTTGTAACATCACTGGCGATCGCCATTAAGGCGGGCATGATGCCAAAGGGTTCTCCCTCCGAATCCATATCGAGGCCACAGGCGATAAAAACTTTCTCCGTCCCGCTTTGTTCATACTCCTTAAGCAGTTGGTAGATTTCTGTGCTGAAAAACTCAGCTTCATCAAAGCCGATGACATCATTTTCCTTGATGATCTGCTCAACGGCGGCGCGATCTTTCGGACCAACTGTAATTGAATCAAACTCTTTGCCGTTATGGGTTCTTACTTTGGTGGTACGCGTGTCGAGCTCCGGTTTGATCAAGGCGACCCGGCGCCGGGCAATACAGTGACGCTCCAATCTTCGTAATAATTCATCGGTTTTACCGGCAAACATTCCGCCGGTGATGACCTCTAACATGGATGATCACTCCTAAGAATAAAATCACTTTTGTCTTCTTCGGTTATCATAGCACATAATGGACGTTTTCACCAGTTAAACCAATAATTTTATCCAGGGCTCGTCCTTAAGGGCGGTTAATGGAGGCCGGCCAAATTCCCGGCCTTCGGCTGAATTTTATGGATGGCCATGGTATAATGCTAAAAGGAAGGTTAGATTGGGTTTAAGCATTGAGTTGAAGTTGGAGGAAAGCATAATAATGAGCCAAAAGATGAAAAAATTCTTCTCCTACTACCGTCCATATCTCGGAATTTTCGGCCTTGATATGGTTTGCGCCTTGACGGCCGCCGGGATTAATCTGGTCTTTCCCTTAATTGTCCGCTATATTGCTACCGACCTGCTCCAGCCGGCTGTACCGGTGGCTCCCGCTTCGTTTCTGTTCATCGCCTTAGTCCTGGTGGTAATGACCATTGCCGAGTACTACTGTAACTTTTTTATTACCTATTATGGACATGTGATGGGTGCGAAGATGGAAGCGGATCTCAGGAATGAGCTTTTTGCCCATCTGCAGAAGTTGTCCTTTAACTACTACGACAACCAAAAGACCG
Source organism: Bacillota bacterium (assembly GCA_012735135.1). GTDB lineage: Bacteria > Bacillota > UBA4882 > UBA10575 > UBA10575 > Capillibacterium. The sequence continues at coordinate 6,982 of JAAYHY010000143.1, forward strand.
GCCAGATCATGTCCAGGATTACCAACGACCTGTTTGAAATCACCGAATTGTATCATCACGGTCCGGAGGATTTATTGATCTCCGCCGTCAAGTTAACCGGTTCTTTCTTCATTTTACTGACGATTAACACCCCGTTGACCTTGATAGTCTTTAGCTTTATCCCGCCGATGATCTTCTTTGCTTACCGTTATAACCTAAAGATGCGCCGGGCTTTTCAGATGAACCGGGCGAAAATAGCCGAGATCAACGCCGGGATTGAGGACAGTATCTCCGGGGTGCGGGTCGTGAAATCCTTCGCCAATGAACACCTGGAACTGGAGAAGTTTCACCGGAATAACCACCGGTATTTCGAGAGTAAGAAGAACAGCTACTATTTTATGGGGCGTTACCATAGCGGAATTACGGCCTTTAGCTCCATGATCTATGTGGCGGTGGTGATCGCGGCGGCCTTATTGATCCGGGGTAACCGGGTCGATACGTTGGATCTGGTCACTTTTTTACTGTACATTAATACCTTTTTGGATCCAATCAAAAAGTTGGTCAACTTTGGGGAACAGTTTCAAAACGGCTTTTCCGGCTTTGACCGTTTTTATGAGCTGCTCCAGATTGCCCCTGATATTGTTGACGCCCGGAATGCGGTGGAACTCACGGAGGTCAAGGGGGACATTGAGTTTATTGATGTCTCATTCCGGTATCCGGGCACTATGGCCAATGTCCTTTCCCATGTCAACCTGAAAGTGGCGGCCGGTGAGTATGTGGCCCTGGTGGGTCCGTCGGGGGTAGGAAAAACTACCTTGTGCAGTCTGATCCCCCGGTTTTACGAGGTGACGGAAGGCCGGATTACCCTGGACGGTATCGATATTAAGGAGATCAAACTAAAATCCCTACGTCAGAAGATCGGCATCGTTCAACAGGATGTTTATCTCTTTGCCGGGTCGGTCCTGGAAAATATCAGGTACGGGAAGCCGGAGGCGACGGTGGAAGAGGTGATCGCGGCGGCCAAAAAGGCCAACGCCCATGATTTTATTATGGCCTTGCCCGAGGGATACGAGACCGACATTGGTCAGCGGGGCGTTAAGCTTTCCGGCGGCCAGAAGCAACGGCTTAGCATCGCCCGGGTCTTCTTGAAGAATCCTCCCGTCCTCATCTTCGATGAGGCCACCTCCGCTTTGGATAATGAAAGCGAGAAGGTGATTCAGGAGTCCCTGGAAGCGTTGGCGAAAAACCGGACTACCTTTGTCATTGCCCACCGCTTGTCAACCATTAAGAATGCCCAGCGCATCCTGGTTCTGGCCGAGGATGGGATTGTGGAAGAGGGGACCCATGAAGAACTCATGGCGCAGGACGGGGTCTACGCCCAGCTTTACCGGTTGCAGTTTAAGTAGGGTTGATTGCAAAAGCGCCCCTTTCAAGCAGGGCGCTTTTTTAATTGTGAGCTACGTGGAAAGCGATAAATTATCATTTGGCAATTTCGGTTACGAAAAGATAAATTTAAGTCAAATATGTCAAGCGAAACGCCGGAATTATGATCGGGTTGTCCGCCATGTTTGTGATGTTGACTTTTTTATCGCCGTCGTTTCTGACCAGCAGTAATATCCTCAATGTCTTACGACAGGTATCCACCAACGCCAATATTGCGCTTGGTATGACCCTGGTGATATTAACCGGGGGGATTGTTCTTTCCGTCGGTTCCATAATGGCGCTGGCGGGAACGATGTCGGCCGGGTTCATCGCTTTGAGCGGGTTACCCGTATGGCTGGCGATCAGTTTAGGGCTGCTAGCTGGAATTGCGGTTGGTTTGTTTAACGGCTTTGTCATCGCGAAAACCGGGATGCCGCCGTTTATCGTGACCATGGCGATGACCAGTATGGCTAGGGGATTGGTTTATGTTTATACGAACGGACTGCCGGTCAGGACACTCGATCCGGTGTATAATAAGTTTGGAAACGGTTATTTGGGACCGCTCCCGTTGCCGGTCATTTATACCGTGGTTTTATATATTGTGGTGATGATCTTGCTGTACCAGACCAAATTGGGGCGGCATATCTACGCCGTGGGTGGCAACCGGGAGGCGGCCCGGTTTTCCGGGATTAATATCGCCCGGGTGGAAATGGTCGTTTATACCCTGATCGGCTTTTTAAGCGCGGTTTCCGGGATTGTTTTATGCGCCCGGATGTACTCGGGACAACCGACCATTGGTCAAGGCGCCGAGTTGGATGCGATCGCCGCGGTCATTTTGGGCGGTACCAGTTTTACAGGAGGCGTCGGCACTATCGGCGGAACGGTGATCGGGGTTTTGGTGATCGGCTTCTTAAATAACGGCCTTAACATCCTGGGTGTCTCCTCTTTCTGGCAGTTGATCATCAAAGGGGTTATTATTTTATTGGCCGTATATATTGACATTTTAAAGAAGAAGAGTAGAAAAGAGTAAGCGTATTTATTGTCCGCGGCGGTTTTTTATTGCCGAAACCCCGCGGACGTCTCCACATAAGCGGGCGCGAACTTCAGGCCGCACCCTGAGCTACATCCACGAACTCTCACTTCCCACATAAGCGCGCGCGAACTTTTAGGAAGGGAAAGAGGCGGGGAGATGCGTTTTATCGGAATCGATCTCGGCACAACCTCAATTTCCGGAGTTGCCCTTGATCTGGAAAAAGGCACAAGCACCGCGATTAGCCGGCAAAACAATTCTAATTTAGGATCGAAAAATACTTGGGAGGCTCTTCAGGACCCTGAGCTTATTGCTGGTATCGCCCAAGAAATAATCGACCAGTTTATAGATGATGGTCCCGGGATTGCCGGTATCGGGATCACCGGTCAGATGCACGGTATTCTTTATGTCGATCTGGATGGGAATCCGCTGAGCCCTCTTTTTACTTGGCAGGATGGCCGGGGCAATCTGCTTTATAAAAACGACCGGAGTTACGCGGAATTTTTATCCAGGGAAACCGGATCTCCGGTCGCATCCGGATATGGCTTGGTCACTCATTTTTATAATTCTTGTCACGGTCTGATCCCGGCCAACGCCGCCAAACTTTGTACGATCACCGACTTTCTGGTTATGAAATTGACCGGCCGGAAAACGCCAGTGATTGATCCTTCCAATGCCGCCGCTTTAGGCTTTTTTGACTTGAAAAAGCTCCGGTTTAATGAGGGCAGTTTAAAAAAGGTCGCTCTTGATTGCCGGATCCTACCCGAGGTTAGGCCTTCCGGTGAATTGGCGGGCTATTATCAAAAATCAATCCCGGTTTATGTGGGGATTGGCGATAACCAAGCCGGTTTTTTAGGCGCGGTCCGGGACCTTCCGAACTCAATTCTCGTCAATGTAGGCACCAGCGCCCAACTTTCGATTTACAGCACCAAGTATGTGCGAATAAAGACCTTCGAGACCAGGCCTTTCCCCGGCGGGGGCTATTTGCTGACCGGAGCGGCTTTATGCGGCGGGAAATCATTATCGCTCTTAAAAACTTTCTTTGCGGATACGCTTAAACTTTTTGGCCATTCCCCCGACGAAGGGGCGGATTTTTATCAAATTATCTCCCAAATGGAAGACACCGCTTTTCCCAAGGATCTGCCCAAGGTAGCGCCTTTTTTTAATGGAAGGAGAACGGACCCCCGGGCCAGGGGGGTAATTTCCAATCTTTCCCTAACGAACTTTACTCCTGAAAATTTGATCGTTGGTTTTACTAAGGGAATCGTCGATGAAATTTTCGAATTCTATCAAAAAATGCCGGCAAAATTGAGAAGGAAGCAATTCTTGGTTGGCGCCGGAAATGCGGTCAGATATAATAAATTACTTGGCCGCAGTTTGGAAGATCAATTCGGGCGCCGGTTGCATATCCCCAAGCACAGGGAAGAGGCGGCTTTTGGCGCCTGCTTATTGGCGGCTGCCGCCGGGAAGTATATTGATCATTTATTCAACGCCGGGGGGATGATTGAATTTGAAGCGGCAAAATCCCCGGTTATAGGTCGTCCCTAATGTCAATAAGACATTGCTTTTATGAAAACTATTATATATAATATTGTACAAATTAAATATTGCAGGATGAAAGAACGGTTGGAATTTCCGAAAAAAAGAGCAGGAGGATTAGAATGACGGTAGTAAGGTTTTATTACGGCGAACAGATTCCCTTGGAGATGCACAAGACGAGGATTGTGCAAAAATTAAGACTCAACCCGGTTGAAGAACGTCTAGCCGCAATGACGGCCGCAGGCTACAACACCTTTTTACTAAAGAACCGGGATGTTTTTTTGGATATGTTGACCGATAGCGGGGTCAACGCGATGAGTGACAAGCAATTGGCCGCGATGATGGAAGCCGATGACAGTTATGCCGGGGCGGAGACCTTCTATAAGCTGGAGGGGAAGATCAAGGAAATCTTTGGGAAAGAATACTTTTTACCGGCCCACCAAGGACGGGCTTGTGAAAATATTTTAGCTAACGCCTTTGTCAAACCGGGCGCCATTGTGCCGATGAATTATCATTTTACCACCACCAAAGCTCACATCGTCTTGCATGGGGGTAGAGTGGAAGAAGTTCTGATCGACGAAGGTTTGAATGTGACCAGTGATTATCCCTTCAAGGGTAATATCGATCTGGATAAATTACGAGGATTGTTTGAGCGGTACGGCGCGGCCCGGATTCCCTTTGTCCGGATGGAGGCGGGGACCAATCTCATCGGGGGACAACCTTTTGCCCTGGGAAATCTCCGGGCCGTCCGGGAGCTTTGTGATGAATTTGGGATTATGCTGGTCTTAGATGCCAGTTTGCTTGCGGATAATCTCTACTTTATTAAGCAACGGGAAGCGGAGTACCGGCAAATGTCCATCCGGGAGA